>JAEWVL010000157.1 GCA_023396665.1 Spirochaetota bacterium | reverse complement strand
CTCTACAACAGGCGGAAGCACTTTATCAGGAGGCCCTGCCTTATTGGCGCGAAGCCAAACGATTTGCTTCGAAAGCATCAACGGTAAAAAAAACACTTGATATGGGATTTATAGAATCTGAAAGATACCAAATCATAACCGGTGAACTTGATTACGAACGGATAATAAAGGGACATATCGCAAACACACAAAAGAAACGAAAACAGCTTGAGAATTTGCTGTCGGCACAACAATAGCTGACGTGTTCAATCAAACCACTTATTAATACTGCATATTTTGTCAATTGAATCCAGATAGTAATCACTCGAAGGATGTTCCCGTACTATATCGGCAAATTGGTTTTTCAATCCCAGAAGAACTTTTTTCAAATTCTCTTTGTCAATTGACTTGGAATAATATTGTTCAAAAGCATCGTTTAGATCTTTTACAGATTGCCGGTAGGAGCAGAACACCGGGTCCGATTTCCTGTGATTTTCAGAAGGTACTGTCTTTTTTCTGTATTCGAGAAGGAAATGGTGAGCTTCATTAATGATAACCATCCGCAAATGAGAATCCTCCCCTGCTCGATCAGGATGATTCAATAGTGCTAAAGAACGATAACTTTTCTCAAGCTCTTCCTCAGAAAATGACTCATCAAGACCAAGAAGAGTGAGGTAGTTATGTAATCGGCTACCGCCCATAGAGACTCGATCCTCAATGCAAATATTATGAGAATTGAATGAAGAAATTTATCACTATCCATTTGACTTATTTGCGTCAAGAAGTAATCTGTAAACAAAGAACATTCAATCACAATAGGTAATCAGGTTCATAAATTTACTGCCATACACCCTGATCGAAAAAACAGACGTGGTAAGCCGGTATTCTCTTAAATGCAAAGGAAGATACAGTAATGATTACTATCTTTTTCTTTTTAGCCATTATCCTTGGAGGCACCGTATTATTGTATCTGCGCTATTATTTGCTTTTACGATCTATTCCGAAAAAAATAGCGAAAGCAACAGAATTGATCTCGCAGGGAAACGATGATGCTCTAGGCTATCTGGCTCAGATACTCGAAATTGACAAAAAAAATCTGGAAGCTAACTGGCTTATGGCTCAATACCACATTTCAAATAAACGATATATTCTCGCGCTCACGTTTTTAAATGAAATAGAAGCTTCGGCAAAATATAACGATACAGTAAGCGAAAACAGCGTTCGTGAATCTCTCTGCTTGATATACCTGAACATCGGAACAATTGAAAAAGCACTCGCTCAATTAAAACAAATGGCAGGAAAAGAAGAAATCCCCCGTTATCTTTACGCTAAAACAGTCAAAATACTGCTTGAGATGAACAGATATCACGACGCACTCAGCATTATTGAACAGGCCCGTCTTGAGCTTCCCGATGATGGGGAATTTGAGTTCATGCATGGACTTGTTCTTCAAAAGAAACAGGAGAATTCTCTGGCTCTCGTCCATTTTGAGAATGCAATCTCAAAAGGTTATTCAACATCCGAATGTTTTTATCTTGCAGGCAAATGTGCGTTTTTGTCCGGTTCCTTTGAAAAAGCCTCCGAGCACTTTAAACGCGTCTCAAGCCCTGAATACGAAATTCCTGAATTCTATAATCTCCTCGGACAATCGTATTATAATCAGAAAAAATATGATATGGCAATAGAAATTTTCACTTCAGGCGTCTCAAAAAAAAGTGATGATCCTAATTGCTCTGGAATATTTTTTTATCTCGGCTGTTCACATGAAAAAAAGGGGGATTTCAATTCCGCTCTTGACATATGGAAACGTGTTGATTCCAAAAGTTCGTACTACGAGTCAGCGCAGGAAAAAATTCATTTCTATACTCACGTCGCCGCAAATAAAATCGAACGGGATTTTTTTCTTTCTGACACGGATATTTTCTTTCTGACAATTCAGCATATTTTCAAGCAACTTGATTTTATCATAAAGGAAACAGTCAAGCAAAACCCGGATTGCATGGAATTCATTTGCACTTCCCGACGCGATACTTTTGCCTTCGCGCTATACTATATTGTAATCAATCGAAGTACTCTTGCGATTTCTCAGTCTGATATCAGATTAGCGGAAAAAAAACTCGAATCAAAAAAATGTAAATATCTTACATATATTGCTGGCTATTTTTCAAGCGATGCACAAAATTACTCTACCGGTAAGCCAATAGAATTAATCGATATATCAATACTAAGCAAATAACGGTGAGTTGAGGATGGACAAATACTTTACTATCGAAAATGGAATGTTTAGCAAAGACGGAAATTCTTTTCGTGTCATATCAGGTGAAATTCACTATTTCCGGATAATGCGTCCTCATTGGTCCGATAGACTGCAAAAACTGAAAGATTTCGGCTGCAATACCGTGAGTACAGCCGTCCCCTGGGTACTTCATGAACCGGAGGAAGGAAGCTTCAATTTCTCTGACAACATGGATTTATCGTCATTTATTCAAGCCGCCGAAGATCTCGACTTATGTGTAATTCTCAGGATAGGACCATTTATCGGTTGTGATGTT
>JAEWVL010000104.1 GCA_023396665.1 Spirochaetota bacterium | reverse complement strand
GTGAAACGCTGCGGATGTACCAAGGGTGCGATCTATCATTATTTCGAAAATAAGGAACAGATTTTTAATGAGATTCTGGAGAACTTCTTCTGCCCCGTTCTCGCGAGTCTCTGCGGGCAAATCGAAGCGCTTGAAGGAAGCGCCTTGCAGCGTTTCGACGCTTTTTTCTCGCTGTACGAGGCTGCCTGCACGGAGGTGTCTGACTATCCGGATTTCCCCGAGCTTGAGTACGGTATTTACTATCTGCTCATAGAAGGTTCCAAATATAATCCTGACTTCAGGGTTGCTGTAGCAGCACTGTATGCTTCATTATTCAGAGCCGCAGAAGGCATCATCAGGCTGGGTTGTGACGAAGGTGTTTTCAGCCTGAATCTTGATGCGGCCGCGGCAGGGCGCATGCTGGTTTCTCTGACAGAGGGCGCCTACCTTTTGTGGATTGTGAATAAATCCGAGTCTTTGGAAAAGGTTTTCGCATCGGCGAAATCTTTTGCCCGTGCCGCTCTGCGTGCGGGCTGATTATGTCCGGGGAAAACCCGAATTATTTGCGGGTATTTGATTAAGCACCAGTCTGTGCCGCTGAATATGCGACGGGAGGATAAAGGATAAATGGAAACAATCTGCATTCACGTATTTTCGGGAACCGGCAATACCGCTCATGCCGCAAAGCGGATGGCGGAAGTGTTTGAAGCGAAGGGCAAAAGTACCGTGACTATCACCGTCGATAGCAATACGCCGCCGAGCGAGGTTTCGGCTGATTTTCACCTGTTCATGTTTCCCGTGTATGCGATGTCGGTACCCGCCATTATGCGGCGTTATCTGCGATCCGTGCCGAAACAAAACGGCAAGCCATGTGCGGTGATCTCCACTCACGGTGAGGTTGCCGGGAAACATGAGGTGCCCGGCGAACCGGGCGGCTGCCTGAAACAGGCCCGGCGCATGCTTCAGCGTCGCGGATACAGTGTCGTATTTGCACAGTCCGCGCCCTATCCGCATAATGTTACCGCAATAATCGCCCCGGTAGCCGAAGATGCGATTGAGGACTTGATCGTGCGGGGTGATGAGATTGTGAGCGGTTTTGCGCAGCGCATACTTTCGCAGGACTATGAGAAACGCAGCTGCGGCTTTTTTCTCGCTACCTTCAGTTTGCTTTTCGGTCTGATCTATAACCGCCTTGGACGCCTTTTTATCGGAAAATTCTGGAGTGCCGATACGAACTGTAATGGCTGCGGATTGTGTGTGAGGTCTTGTCCGAACGCAGTCATTCGTCTTGTCGCTAACAGGCCCCGCTGGAACTGGGACTGCATGGGCTGTATGCGCTGTCAGAATGTCTGTGCGAAGGGGGCTATCGGCATCTCGGCCCTTAAGGTTTTTCTGTATGTGTTCGTTCCCGCTGCGGTGCTGCTGTTTGTTTATCCCCCCTTATACCGAAAGCTGCCCGGTGAATTACCTGGAGCTGGGGGATACCTGCTTCATCTGCTGCTGGTGCCGCTGCTTTACACTCTTCTGAGCTTTTTTCTTGTGGCTCTCATGGAGCGGGTGATTATGCTGTTTGATCGTATCGGTCTTGGCCGCACGCTATTCTCGTTCAGTCATACGAAGAAAAACAGACGCTATCTGTGCCCGGGTTTTAAGCCGCCGGCCATGTAAAAAATCATTGAATTAATAGGTGGCCGGGGACGAAGTGTTCGCAAGGGATTACCCGGTCCCGATAAACGGCGAAATAAGCGAATACAGCGATTTTATATGTCCCAGATCACGATACCATCCGATGAACAGATCATGCGAATGTTTGATGAATATGAAATGCTGCCCAATATACGCGAGCATTCGATGAAAGTGGCTGCGGTTGCGGATGCCGTCTGTTCACTGCTCCCGTCCGGCTCGCAGATTGATAACCCGCTTGTACATGCGGCGGCGCTTCTGCATGACATCACAAAGACGCAGTCGCTTGTAACGCGCGAATCTCACGCCGCCAGCGCTGAGCGCCTTTTGGCGGGGCTCGGGTATCCCGAGATCGCTTCAATCGTCGGACAGCATATTCAGCTGGCGGGTTTCGATGAGACCGCGCCGCTAAACGAGGCTGAAATCGTCTTCTACGCCGACAAGCGAGTGTGTCACAGCGACATCGTCTCCGAAGGGCGGCGCATCGACGATCTGCTGCTGCGCTACGGAAAAACGCAAGGGGACCGCGATCGCATAAGCGCGCTTGGCGTTTTCGTTCGCAGACTCGGAGAAAAAATCAGGGCCCGTTGTTCAGATTCTCTCGAAGAGGCTCTCGCGCGTTTATGAGCACCTGGCTGATACTCGACTGTTTTGTAGACGAACCAGCCTGCTTCGGTGTGCCCCCCTTTATCTCGCCCTATCCCCGCTATATTTACGGGGCGCTTGTTGATGCCGGTGTTTCCGGAAATTCGATAGAGTATCTGACCATCGACGCGATTCGCGAGAGCGGACTCGCCCTTGAAAAAAACTACCGCTGCGTTTTTGTGATAGGCGGCGCTGCCGTACCCGGCCGCTACCTCGGCTCGAAAATAGGCACAAGCGCAGAGATCGGCGATATCATCTGTAAAAACGCTTCGCAGCGATTTGTAATCGGCGGGCTTGTCAGTGAAAAAATATCGGCCGCTTTTTCGAATGCGCTCATCGTACGGGGGGATATCGAATCCGCCGCCTACGAGATAGTGCGCACTGACAGCTGCGGCGACAGCGCAAAGCGGCGCAGCTACGAAGAGCTTGAGCGCTGGGCGACCCTCGGCGCGCCGGTCGTGCGACTGCACCCCGACTACCTGCACTGTATCGCCGAGATCGAGACCTATCGCGGTTGTCCCCGCACGCGCCACTGCTCGTTTTGCAGTGAGGCGCTTTTTCGCGAGGTCAACTTTCGCGAGCAAAGCGCTATTCTCGCTGAGGTCGACGAGCTGATCGCCTGCGGCGTGCGCCGTTTCCGCATCGGTCGCCAGGCCGACATTCTCGCTTACAAATGCAACTCTGCGAACGTCATCGATTCTTTTCCCGAACCCGATGTCGACGAGGTCTGTGCGCTGTTTGACGCGCTTTACGAGCGGCGCGCCTCGGGCGCAATTCTGCGCCTCAATATCGACAACGGCAATCCGGGCACCATCGTTAATTTTCCTGAAAAATCTCACACCATACTCGAGTCGATAGCCCGCGCCGTCTCGCCCGGAGACACATTGCCGCTCGGGGTCGAGTCTTTTGACCCGGCGGTGATCGCGCGTAACAATCTGAAGGTCGATGCCGCCCGCTGCATGGAAGCGGTGCGTATCGTGAACGATGCGGGCAGCCGGCGTGAGGACGGTCTGTGCAAGCTTCTGCCGGGCATAAATCTGATTCACGGTCTTGCCGGCGAGTCAAAGGACACCTTTAAGCGCAACTACGAGGCTTTGGCGGCGATTGCGGCCGGGGGTCTTTTACTAAAGCGGATAAATATACGTTCGCTTATCCCCCTGTCGGGCGAGGCCCCGAAGATTGCCGCCACGGTTGAGCAGCGCTACCGTTTTTACAGAGAAAAGATACGAAACGAAATTGATGCGCCGATGCTAAGAAAAATATACCCTCTGCTGACGGTTCTCGACGATATGCGCGTCGAGGAGACGCGCTTTGATGTATCGTATCTGCGTCAGCTCGCCTCTTACGCGATCGCGGTCAAGGTGTACGCGAAGTATCCTCTCAAGTCGCTCATGCGCGTGGCGGTGACCGGCTATGCGGAGCGCTCGCTCAGCGGTATTCCCGTGCCCTTCGCGATAAACCGGGTTCCGGCAAAGCTTGTCGAGTCTCTGCCCGGTGTGGGCAAGCGCGCGGCTTCTGATATCGTTCTTGCACGTCCCTTCGGCGCAAGCAAAGAGCTTGAAAAGATCGTGCCGCTGCAAGATGATCTGCGGGAGCTCATTGATTTTTCATGAAAGGAGGTATCGGCATGAGTGTGTCGAAAGCCTTTGAGCCCGCGATGAAGCGGGCAGGCGCTGCAAACGTGAAATGAAGGAAGGCGTCCGGCCTAGAATTTCTCTCTTTTTTTGTCGTGATTGACCCTGTTCATGATG
>JAEWVL010000478.1 GCA_023396665.1 Spirochaetota bacterium | reverse complement strand
CAGCCCGCCCGTGCAAGTCGTGTCACAATGCGCGCTAAAACGGCACAGTTCATTTTTTTCAAAAAGTATATGCCGGTTTTTCGGGCTTAGCATAATATAAAAAGCAGGATTCTATGGCACGGTTATCGAATGTAATTGAAGATACAATGGTTAATTCCCTGATCGGCGAAGGGGCTGAGTTCAAGGGTGAGTTCAAAATCAAGGGTTTGCTGCGAATTGACGGGAAGTTCACGGGATCTATTGAAACCGACGGAAAGGTTCTGATCGGTCAGGAGGGAGAGGCTGTTTCCGATATCGAGGCCAGTGTTGTTGTTATTGGCGGCAAGGTTAAAGGGAACATCTACGCGAGAGAAAAAGTTATCCTTCTGACGACAGGTGATGTTAAGGGGAGCATTATTACTCCGAGTTTGATTATGGAAGACGGCGTTAAACTTGAAGGAAAGTGCACTATAAACAAGAAACTTGACAGTTCTGTAAATAGTGCGGGTGTTACGGCTAGTGCAGCTGAAAGTACAAATTGAGACAGAGAGAAAGAGAAGCAGCGAGCGATCAAAAAGTTCCAAAACCCGCTCGGTAGGACAGGTTCGCCCTTTCTCGTCGTTTGTTGACGAGAGTGCCCAGCTTGCCGCCGAAGGATCCTTCGATGAAATGATGGAGGATCTATCGGAGAAAGAACGGCGCTTTGTTGATGTTCAGGGAATGGTAGAGCTTAATGAGTATAAACAGACCGTACAGACGATCTTGCAGTTTATAACATCAAACAGTTTTGAAGCGCAGCTTCTGAAGAGAAAAAAAAGTTCTAACAAGGCCGATTTTCTTATTATCAGACAAATAAACGAGAAGCTGCTCGCTCTGACGAAGACTATAACCTCTCCAAAAAACAAAGCTTTTTCTCTTCTTAAAGAGTGTGAAGAGATTCGCGGACTTCTATTCGATCTTGTTTCCTGAATCCCTTGTCGTGCCCTTACTCTTCAGTTTACCGTACATAGTAAGCAAAAAAAAGATGATATTCGAGAGGTCTCCGGCAGGCCATGATAAATATTCCTTCTCCATCAATAGTGGGTCATGAAACACAACGGCGGTATCTGAAAAGACTCGCTGACAGCGGTCGTTTTCCACAGGCCTTGATTTTGTACGGTAAGGCCGGAATCGGCAAGTCTCTTGTCGTTCAGGAGCTCATCGCTTATATGTTTTGCAGTGCGTCACAACGTCCATGCGGAGAATGCAAGCAATGCAGAACGGTAGCCGCGAAAACACATCCGGATCTGATAGAAATTGCTCCCGATGCGAAAGGTTCCATAAAAATCGGAGAGGCAGGCGAACAGGGAACAGTCAGGTGGCTTGTAGCCCGGCTGGGGCAGAAAGCCATCTATGGGCGTTATGCCGTTATTGTCAACGGCTTCGATGCAATTCAGGAAAACGGACAAAATGCTCTGCTGAAAACACTGGAGGAAACAGCTGCCGGTACGATGATATTCCTGATTACCGGATCACTCTCCTCGGTGCTGCCGACAATAAAATCAAGAAGCATGATGTTGCAGTTTTCACCCCTGAACCTGCAGCAGATGGCGCTAATCCGAAAGCCCCTGCACACATTGGCTTCGCTGCTTAGCGGCGGTTCTCTTGCGATGTACGATCATTTTATGCAGGAAGATGCCCTCGCTCCTTTTCTGGAGGCTCTTGCAGGGATTAAGGCTTTTTTTGAAGAACACAAAAAAATAGATATTGATTTTAAAGCGCTCTCCGCGACATTCGCAGAGGGTATTACGATGGCCATTGACGCCATGTCGGGTTTTTACGAGTACAACCTTTCCTCGCTTTTCATGCGAAAGGGGGAAAGCGATGTCGAGACGGAACGCTTCATGCTGCTAAATTCTGAAGACGTACGAACGGTTTTACGCGCTTTATTGAAGTTGCGGGGAGACCAGGTTTATCACGTCAACAGCACACAGGCTTTTCCGTATCACCTGAGGGTTTCCCGCTAGAGACAATGGTGTATCTGTCGGTAACCCGGAAAATTAAAAAAGACAGGAACTGGTAATGGAATATACTTGCATCAAAATGAGAAAAAACGAGGCGATTGTTTATGCGCACTCGAATAATATCTTCGTGCAAGCCGGATCAAAAGTAATCGTTGAAACCGATCAGGGAATTGATCTCGGTACGGTTCTGCAGATTCGCTCGCGTCACGATCGCAGCGAAGAAGAGTCGCATTCAAAGGTGCTCCGTCTGGCGACAGAAGAGGAGCTTGTTGAGTTGGCGAAGATAGAAGAGCTGGAACAGAAAGCTTTCGGTGTTTGCCGGGAAAAGGCGAAAGAAAAGAAGCTCGAGATGAAACTGGTCAATGTCAAGAGCCTGTTTGACAGAACCAAAATCATTTTTTATTTTGTTTCAGAGAACAGAATTGATTTCAGGGAACTGGTTCGTGATCTTGCCTCGATATTCCGTACAAGAATCGAAATGCGACAAATCGGCGTGAGAGATGAATCGCGAATGATCGAGGGTTACGGTCCCTGCGGCCAGCCGCTTTGCTGCACGAAGTTTCAGGGAAATTTCGCACCGGTGTCAATCAAGATGGCCAAAGAGCAGAATCTGAACCTGAATTCACTGAAAATCTCAGGTATTTGCGGACGACTTCTTTGTTGTCTCGAGTACGAGTATCAGGTCTATAACGAACTAAATCAAACCCTCCCCTCTCAGGGATCGAAAGTCAACATTGCCGATAAGTCGGTGTATGTGGAAGCGGTGGATACCTTGAAAGAGACAATTCGCGTGAAATTCAACGACGCTCATATTAATGTTCATCGCAATGATCTTGTCCCCGAAGGGAACACCTACCGTGTTAAAGAATCTTTTATCAAAAATCTGAACCGCCAGCACGAAGAAGAACCGGCCGAGGAGCCTCAGGAGAAGTTATGGAAAAGAAATACTATGTGACAACGCCGATCTACTATGTCAATGCAGAACCGCACATAGGGCATGCATACAGCACCGTGCTCGCCGATTTTCTGAAACGGCATTATCAGATGAGGGGATACGATTCGTATTTTCTCACCGGAACAGACGAGCATGGAGACAAGATACAGAAGGCTGCGGATGCTGCCGGCAAAACACCGGCCGAGTACACCGACTATATCAGTGACAAGTTTCGTGATGCATGGCAAAAAATGGGTATCTGCAACGATGATTTCGTCAGAACGACAGAATCCAGACACAAAAAAGTTGTTCAGCAGATACTTCAGAAGGTCTATGATGCCGGTGACATCTATTTCGCCTCGTATGGCGGTTTGTACTGTGTCGGTTGTGAACGCTTTCTCGCCGAAAAGGATCTGGTAGACGGTCTCTGTCCCGAGCATAATTCGAAACCGGAATATATCGAAGAGAAAAACTATTTCTTTAAAATGAAAAAGTATCAGTCGTGGCTTGCCGCTTACATTGCCGAACATCCCGATTTTATCAGACCCGAACGATATCGCAATGAAGTACTCTCTCTGCTTAAGAATGACGAGCTCGAGGATCTGTGTATTTCCCGGCCTGCGTCACGGTTAAAATGGGGTATCCCCCTGCCCTTTGATGAGAACTATGTGACCTATGTCTGGTTTGACGCCCTGATTAATTACGTATCGGCGCTCGGATATCCGGATTCAGAGAAGTATAAAAAATACTGGCCGGTTGCGAATCATATTATTGCAAAAGACATATTGAAACCTCACGGTGTGTTCTGGCCGACAATGCTCAAAGCCGCCGGTATCGAGATGTTCGCTCATCTGAACGTACACGGTTATTGGAACATGGCTGACGCGAAGATGTCAAAGTCGCTGGGCAACGT
>JAEWVL010000493.1 GCA_023396665.1 Spirochaetota bacterium | reverse complement strand
TTTCGTGTGTTTGCGCGAGAGCCAGCTTCCCCTTTTCTATTCGAAGCGCTATTTTGAACTGAGAGAGAAAATTCTTTCCTGAACTGTTGATTCCAACAGTTCATATATCCCCCTGTTTTATTTTGTTGCCTGAGTCGCATAATTGTTGACAGAGGGGCAGCACGGTATTGAATAGGCCTCTCGAAGCCGAGGTAGATCGGTTTTCTTCAATAATAAACCGGCAGATGCAATGAGAGGTGTTTCGTATGGTTGCCTTGCTAATTCTCGTCATAATTTATCTTTCGTTTATCGGCCTCGGGCTTCCGGATGCGCTTGTGGGGTCGGCATGGCCCGTGATGTACACGATGCTTCGGGTTCCCGTACATTATGCGGGTCTCGTCTCGATGATTGTCTCGGGTGCCACGGTTTTTTCAAGTCTCATGTGCGTACGGCTCGTTCGGCGCTTCGGTACCGGCATGGTGACCTTTTTGAGTGTGCTGCTGACCGCGATCGCGCTCGGCGGCATTGCCCTGTCGGGTAATTTTACTGTACTGTGTCTGTGGGCGATCCCTCTCGGCCTGGGCGCCGGCAGTGTCGACTCGGCCCTCAATAACTATGTGGCGCTGCATTACCGCGCCAGACACATGAGCTGGCTGCACTGCTTCTGGGGACTGGGAGCCAGTGCGGGACCGGTGGTCATGTCTTTATCTCTTGCTGCAGGCGGGCGTTGGAATCACGGTTTCGGAACGGTCAGTCTCATTCAATTCGCACTCGCCGCATTGATTCTTTTTTCGCTTCCGCTGTGGCACATGATTAAGAACGGCGCACATAAAATTGATTCCGATCTGCATGAGAATGCCGCATTTACGCGCCTGCTGGCTTTGCCCGGGCTGAAGGCCGTACTGGCTGTTTTCTTTCTCTACTGTTCTATCGAGATGATTACCGGGTTTTGGGGTGCGAGTTATCTTGTTCGCGTGCATAATATCAGTGCCGATCGTGCCGCCGGATGGGTGGCGCTGTATTATTTCGGCATCACCGCGGGGCGCTTTGTGTCGGGTTTCGTTACCATGAAGCTGAACAACAGACAGATGATTCGTCTCGGACAGCTGATAATCGCGCTCGGTACCGCTTTTCTGCTTTTCCCCTGTGAGTGGGCTCTTGCGGGCGGATTTTTCCTGATCGGGCTGGGCTGCGCCCCTGTTTTCCCGAGTCTCATTCACGAAACACCGCAGAGTTTCGGGGCGAACAATTCACAGGCGGTGATCGGCATACAGATGGCTAGCGCCTATGTCGGTACGACACTTATGCCGCCGCTTTTCGGTCGAATCGCCGCTTTCAGCGGTTTTGCCGTTTTTCCGGCGGCGATCGCAGTTCTGCTTGTCATAAAATTTTTATTGTGCGAGACTGCGAACCGGAACATCGCGGCGGCGAAGGCTGCAGCTTCGGGCGAGTGATCAACAGTGAAATGAGTGCTGTCATATTACGGCGGGGGGGATACCGGTGAGCGGAATTTGCATCGAAACGAAACGTCTTTTTTTACGGGAAATGTGCCCGGAAGATCGCGAACATATCGCGGCACTTTCCCGAAACAGCGAGGTGATGCGTTATCTGATGATCTGGCTCGACAGCGACGAACAGATCGACGAGATGATGAATGGTGCCGTGTTCAGCGGCGATGCACAGCGTAAAGCCTACTGGTTCAGCGTTATCGATCTGAGTGACGACTCCTGGGCGGGATTCTGCCTTATCGAGATCAGCCACGAATCGGAAACTACGGCTGAGATCGGCTACATATTGCTGGATAAGTATTGGGGCAGAGGCTATGCCAGTGAAATACTCAAGGCGCTGATCGATTATTCATTTACTGTTTTGGGTTTGCACAGGGTGTTCGGAAAGTGTGATGAACGCAACGGCGCATCGGCGAAGGTCATGGAAAAATGCGGTATGCGGCGGGAAGGTCTGCTTCGCGAGCACGTGTATCTGCGAGATCACTGGAGAAATTCACTCGTGTTCGGTATTCTCGAAAGCGAATACCGCAAATAACTGCTTTTGTTGTCGTAATGACCTACGGTCTGTTGTATATTGAAACTGTTCCTGATTCCAATATCCATGCCGACGATGAAGCACTCTTTTTCGTTTTTCCGGGATATTCCGATCGAAAACGGTACGAGAGCAGTGGGCAGTTAAGAGAGGGATATGACCAGCAATTATCTCTTTGCAGACGGCAAAATCTCAGCCTTTGTTTATTTTCCGCTTCTTGCGTTTTCAGCTGTGTCAGTAATTGGTTTATATGTGTTGTTTCCGGGTGCTCTCAATCTGTTTTTGCTGCCCCTGCTGACGATTTTCACTCTTCTGTGCTGCCGCTTTCATCTCTCTTCTGCCGCATTTTTCTATGCCGCACTCTATCTTGTATTGCATGCGTTTCATGTCTTTAAAAGCGGCGATCATTTGCCCACCGCGCTTGTTCTTCACCTGCCAGCCGCAATTTTGCTCGCTATCGTCGGTATCATGTCCGGATCATTGAACAAGCTCCGAATTCAGGGCAGCCCTCAATCGGCGTTGCCTGGCAATAAGAATGTGCTGAAAAATAATAGGCATCATGAACTTGTGGCAGACCGCTGGGAGCGGGAAAACGCAAAAGATTACATGATGAATATTCTTAACTGTATCGCAGAACCTTTTTTTGTCAAAGACCGCAGCCATCGCTGGGTGCTGATG
>JAEWVL010000147.1 GCA_023396665.1 Spirochaetota bacterium | reverse complement strand
CGTTAATAGCCTGCTCATCCGGGCGCTGAGAAAGATCGGTAGTGTTGAGCGGGATCAGATTCAGTTTAATACGCGAATATTTAAACAATTTCTTAAGGCGCTGCGCATCCTGTTTGGAAATATTGTCATGCCGCATCACATATTCGATGGTGAGACGATTATGAGCCCTCGGCAATTTCTTCGAAAACAGCCTCGCAAGGGTTTCCATCGGATACTTGCGCTCGACAGGCATCGATTCGGCTCGTTTTTCCGCTACGGTGTCATTGAGCGACAGGGCGAGATTGAACAGATGCCCTTCGTCTATAAAACGCTCGATCATTGGCGCGATGCCGCAGGTCGATATGGTAATGCGGCGGACCGATATATGAAAGCCGAATGTGTAGTTCATGACAGTCGCCGCCCGTAGTACATTGTCGTAATTCATGAAGGGTTCCCCCATGCCCATAAACACGATATTGTTATTCTTCAAGCCGGTGAGACGTCGTATCTGGCATATCTGGTCCAGTATTTCAGCACATTCGAGATTACGTATGAAACCGATTTTGGCGGTCTGACAGAACACACAGCCCATAGCACAGCCTACCTGTGATGAAATGCAGATGGTCAAGCGCCCCTCGTCTGTATTGTCATTTTTCAGAAATACCGATTCAATAAATTGATCGTCACGCGTTCTGAACAAATACTTTTCGGTGCCATCTGTCTTCGACACAACACAGTCTTCAAGGGTGAGCGGTGACAGAATGAAATCTTCATTGAGTTTCGCCCGCAGGGCTTTGGAAAAATCGGTCATTTCATCAAATGACGAAACATTCTTCTCGTACATCCACGTGAAAAGACAGCGTGCACGAAAGGCTTTTTCACCCGAGCGGACAAAATAATCTTCAACTTCTTCGATGGACAAATTCTTGATTAAACGCATGATATCCGATAGCACAAGGACGGCAGCTCAAGCGCCGCCTCCAGTCCCGTTTTTTGATTTCGTTCCACAATCGCCCAGAGTAATGCTGTGTCAAAGGAAAATTTTGCTTTTGTTACTATTCATCCCCGAGAATATCCCCCCTTATGGGGTCGAACAAAATAAAATGTCTTGACTATATTTATTTATTGCATATATTTCACGAATTCTCCGCAAACCATCTGATACCCTTGAGGTATATCATGTCCGTTTTCGCAATTCCGATGCATTATATGGAGCTCATGCTTCCCATCTTCTCGGCCGGTGTCCTTTTCATCGGCCTTGTGTTATTCTGCTACCTGTTTATACGTACCCGCCAGAAGATATATTTCGCGGTACTTCTCATGGCACTGGGTGGACTTGTTTTCATGATCGGCCAGTCATTCGTTGTCGTCATAGGGGGCTGGCGACTGAACCCTTCCCTCTCCCGGCATTTTCATCGTGTCGAGCAACTCGGACCGGTTCTGTTTCTCGTTGCCATACCCTTGTGGCTTGAAAACCTGCTGGAACTCAATCGACACTGGAAACGCATCAACCACCTTCTCGTGTATCCGGCTATGGTCCTTGCGATTTTCATTTTTTTCGCCGCATTCGTCAATCCCGCATCATTTGTAGATATCGCCAGCCCCGATGCTGCGATCTGGATGAAAAAACAGTCCTGCCACGGCAGAGCGAGTCTCGGCCCGCTGTACCTTCTGCGCGACGGCGTACTGGGCATGCTGATGATCTACAGCATCATCGCCTTCATCTTCGAAATGCTGCGAACACGGCGACTGCAGTATCTTTTGATACCCTTTATCGGTCTTCTGCTGGCGGTCGACGGAGCGATCTCTGACATGATGGACTCGTACGGCATGGCGAGATTCGACCTGTTGCCCCCCGGCGAATATTCGCGTTTTGTATTGGGAATAACAGCGCTGATAGTTCTGACAATGGCTTCACAAATTCAGCATTTTATCGATATTTCCAGCCGCGTGGCCAGGGCAGAAGAACGGATTCGCGTTGAATCAGAACGCAACAAAGCTCAAAACGTGTTCATCAAGGAGGTGCTAAAAAGAAGCACTTCACAAATCATGGCAAACGCGCATGTCATTTTACAGACCATTTCCCGCTTCAGGGAAAACTCTCAGAACCAGGCCTCTTCAACCGAAGAGGTCAGTGCCACCATCGAGCAGATTAATGCAGGTATAGATCAGACGAGCGAAGGAACAAAAATTCAGACGAACAGCCTTGAATCGCTTTCGGCGATACTCGTGAGTTTATCAAAAAACATGGGCTCACTCAATGAAGACATGCAAACCACACTTGCCCTGATAAACGATGTCTCGCAATCGGCCCAAACGGGTGAAAGCGCGCTGGTCACAATGAAACGCAGTATAGATAAAATAAAACTGAGTTCTGGTGAAATCACCGGCATCGTGAAAATTATCAATGATATTTCGGATCAGATCAATCTTCTTTCGCTTAATGCGTCAATAGAGGCGGCGCGCGCAGGTGAATCGGGAAAAGGATTCGCTGTGGTTGCCGACGAAGTTTCAAAACTGGCCGAGCAAACCGCATCAAGCATACAAAACATCAACTCGCTGATTCAAACGAATGAAAAGGAGATACAGCAGGGTACAGAAAACGTTTCTAGAGCCATGATCACCTTCAGCTCCATAATCAATACCATATCCAGAGTCATCGAAAAAACGGGCACGATACCAGGTAAAATAACACAGCAACTGGAAGATAACATAACCGCCGGTAAATCCGCTATTGAAGTTCGTCATCATTCAGAGCAGATTGCGTTAACGATGAGCGAACATAAATCTTCTATCGCCGAAATAATGCAGACGGTAGGCATCATCAACGAACTTGCACAGGAAAACGCTCTTGGCATTCAGAGTATTGAAGAATCTTTCAGCGATCTCACCCTTCAGCTCGATCAGATGAACAATCAGATAGAGAAGCATGAATAAAAGCGCCGCGCAGCTGTACTAAATTGTTATCGCGGCACTGCAGTAATTTATTCGACAATCATTTCCATCGCATCGTAATCAAAACTTATTCTTTGATCTTTAAAAAATGTGTGGGATACGAGAGCTTCAAGCCTGAACCCGAGCACCGTACCGAACACTGATACATCATTCCTGATGGCGCATCCGCTGACATTGCACTTTTCGATAAGATTTTCAGCACTGCCGAGCGAAAGATAATCGACAGTGAAATCAACAGACTCTATTTTACCACCACCGCCGTATCCGTTCTGCGCAGTACTCCAGTCCGGCGTGATACCCGCACGATTGAGCAGATTCTCAGTGGCGGTAAATCCCTTCGCCGCCAGGCCCGTATCCACAAAAAAGAGCATCGGTGTAAGATTGTTGATCTTTCCTCTGGCAAGCATATAATGGGTGTCGCATAAATACATGGGGATACGCTTATTGGAATTTTTCGCAATCTCCCGTCTGAACTCATCATAGTTTTGATCGTTCTTTTGACGAAGAATCAGAGCCCCGTTTCGATAATCAATTGTGCTTATGTACTGCAGTAGAAATCTCGTGCCGACTATCCCCCGGATCGGAAGTCCATCGAACAATTTTGAAATTGAGGATACATCCAGCGTCCATACAGGAACATCATGCACGATGAAATCGCCGATACTCACCCGGTCGGCCTTTCCTACATGAGTCTTTCCTTTTTTATTACCTGCATAACCGGCATTGAAGGATCCGGCTAATTCTATATTACAGTGCATTGCAAATTCATGATCGACTATGATTTCACAGCCGCCGGTATCAACAATAAAGTATTCAGGTTCTGAACCGTTCACCGACAGCCGTAAAACCGGCAGCGGATCGATTCTGTCAAATTCTATTCGGCATATCCGGGGACCTTCGGTGCGATATGGCGTCAGTTTCTCAAATTGCTTCATGTTTTTGTGAAATGCATCGAGTTCCGCGATACAGCCGAAAGGACCGGCAGCCTTTTCAAAATGCAATGCGGCATCATGAAAACTGTTCTTTCTGTAATGCGCAAGAGCGAGCCGGTAATGAAGCGACGCACTGAAAGGCCATACCCTGTCATACCAGGGTGTCTGAGAAAGCGACTTCTCATACCAGTCAATCGCCTCATCAACACGGTTGTGGTACAGTGCAAGCGTTCCCATTCTTTCACTCACAAGGGGATCATCCGGCGAAAGCTGTAACAACTGTTGATATAATGCTTGAGAGCGCTCAAAATCACCTTCCAGAAAATGAGCTGCAGCCTGAGTACGAATTGTCTTGATATCCTTATTCATATTCACCTCTTTTGAGAACAAAACAACAGAAGACATTAGAAAACAAATCGTCAGAACCCCGACACAGAGCAATACTCTATTCGATACTAATCTGATTCGCATCTTCAACACCGCTACCCTCACTTTTATACAAACTAATATTGACAGTATAATTCCCGGCAGCTCCCGCATTGCGAAGTGCAAGCTCCTCTTTAAGCTGCCGGATACGCACTTTAAACCACTCAAAATCATTCGGACCGATACAAAGTGTTTCAAGAAACGCAAGAACCTCTGACGAAGTGTCCGAATTCGTCCTCACAATGGCACGGTCAAGATCATCTCTCAACATAGCAAGAGCCATGACCCGTTTGTTTTTAATAGGCATTGCTTCGGTATTCACAATAAAGGTTTTGGCTGTCGGGCGGTAAAGTTTTTCGATATTTCTCCCGCTATCGCGTTTTTCGGCGAGTACTATCAGTTTGCATTTCTCAAGAATTCTGAAATGATGTGTGATATTTGCAGGATGAACCCCCAGTAGCTGTGCGACCTCGGATACTGTCATATTCTTTTCAGACAGATATTTGAGGATAGTCTGTCTGAGCGGATGCACATAGGCCTTGATACTTTCTGAATCCCTAAGGGTTTTGATTGTTTCGTTATTATATTTAGACATATTTATAACGTTAGAAATATTTCTAATTTTGTCAAATAAAAAAGTTCCGCATGGGAACTTTTTTATTTGTTGTCTATTATAATGCCGCTTCGAGACACCTGTACATAAAATACTGCTTCGTTCTCACACAAACACGATAACGAAGCATTGCGAATGCCCCGATTATTTCCCTGAAACCACTGAAGCCTGAATTGCGGTGATGGCCGCAACGCCAACGATATCCTCGGCTATGCAGCCGCGTGAAAGATCGTTAACCGGATGTGCAAGTCCCTGCGTGACCGGCCCATAGGCTTCGGCCTTGGCAAGTCGCTGCACCAGTTTGTAGCCGATGTTTCCTGCATCAAGGTCGGGAAAAACAAGAACATTACACTTGCCGGCAACTTTGCTGCCCGGGGCCTTCGATTGGCCGACAGACTCAACGATAGCCGCATCGAGCTGAAATTCACCATCAAGCGCAAGCTCAGGCGCAAGCGATTGAGCAATTTTTGTCGCTTCGACAACCTTATCGACATCGGCGTGAGCAGCTGAGCTCTTCGTTGAATGGGAAAGCATTCCGACAACGGGCTCTGCTCCGAAAAGCAGACGGAAGGAAAGTGCTGAATTTACCGCTATATGTGCGAGTTCTTCGGCGCTGGGATTCTGCACCATACCGGAATCGGCGAAGATGAAGGCTCCCTGATGCCCCATTGTACAATCGGGAACAACCATGACAAAGAATGCACTCACAAGCTTGGTTCCGGGAGCAGTCTTGATTATCTGCAACGAGGGGCGAAGCACATTTGCCGTTGCGTTAATAGCACCCGCCACCATTCCGTCAGCCTCGGCATTTTTTACCATCATTACACCGTAATACAGGGGATCGGTCAGCAATTTAGCCGCTTTATCGCTATCCATACCCTTATCTTTGCGCAATTCGACGAGCTTTGCCACATACTCCTCGAACTTGGCCTTATCTGAAGGATCGGCGATTCTCACCTTCGATATATCCGCACCCTCTGCGACAGCTGTCTTCGAGATCTTATCCGCATCTCCGACGAGAACAATATCGGCTATATTTTCCTTTGTCAGAATCGACGCGGCTTTAACGGTTCTGGGATCAAGTCCCTCTGCCAAAACAATCGTTTTGTGATAGGAACGCGCGCGCTCCTTGAAACTTTCCATGATATTCATGGCATTACTCCTGTTATTTTATCGCCTCCGTATCGTATGACAGGAACACCTGTCTTCCCCTTATTACGTGAGGCTTGTTGGGAAACGAAGCTAGTACGCTACAATACCCGTTCCATTATCAACGAGCAAAGGTCGGGAGACAGATCGGTGCTGCCCGAGGCACTGCCAATATTGGCTACCGTACGAAGATTGATCAACTCACCGCCATCACCCGCGTATACAAGAGGCCATAAGCGAAGGGCGTCAAGTCTTTCCATCAGATATTCGTTTGTATATTTTCCTGAATTGTTTAAGCGCATTCCAAGAGGTGTATCAAAATAGCTTATCGGTGAATAATCTTCAAAAAGTGCGAAATCGGTAAGATCGAACATTGCTTCAATACAATTTCGGGAAAGATGATAGGTCCGGCGAACACGATTAAACCACCGGGAATCCCGGATAAGATGTTCATCAAGCAGCAAAGATTCGTCACTATTCTTGAAATTCTCATAGAGGGCATAGTTCAATTTTGCAATCGAAGCACTCTCATCAAGTAGAATCACCATGACAAGAATATCGGTCGTATCCGAATAGTTAACATCGATCGCTGGCATGTCATAATTGACGACAAACACCCCGTCAATATGCTTGATTGTTTGTCCCAGATACTCGAGAAAATCGCATTCATCGACATGACGATGAAACAGGGCCGCCGCATCAATTCCTGACAGAATCCCCTTCTCAATCAGCTCAAATGATCCGTACAGAGGTGCATCGTTAAAGGGAACACCGAACTTGCGTTCGAAAGCAGTGATGAATTGGGGATACCGGTTCATCAGAGTTAGCGGATCTTTCGCGAAAGCATAATGGATATGATAGTGATTCTTGAGAATTCGTTCGTTTATGGCCGCCCCGGGATATTTGGCCAGAAAAAGAACCTTACCGAAGTCACCCATACAACGAACGATTATCGATTGATAATTAACCATGTTCGATTCGGGGCGCACATAAAGCGGCACGATCACCGAATCGGCAGAAACCAGCCCGCGCCTGTACGAAACAAGCACCTCCGGCAGATGCGGATCTGTGTGTTTCTTCATCGGGATATTTTTATTCCGGGTACATCACGCGGCCGATTTTTTTTCTGAGTGCACTCTCAAGAACGTGATAGGCACCGTCATAGAGTCCGGCCTTCTCATTACTTACTATCGCATTGCAATAATGCTCGATCAGTGAAGGATCGCTTATGAGCAACTGCAGAAGTCGGGAAAGAGCCGGAAACGAATGAGCTGTCATGCCATCACCGACATGCATGGAATACTCGGCATTTGATTTCGCAATCTCGCTTTCTGCCCGCAGAAAAATCTTCGGCACCGGAAAAAAGGAGAGGGCATCCGGTTCTGTAATGAGGATATCTGTTGCTCGAACGAGTATATTCGAAAGACAAACCCCGGCATATTTATCTTCATTCAGAAAAACATGTATTCCCTGAACGCTTACAGAGGATGCGC
>JAEWVL010000092.1 GCA_023396665.1 Spirochaetota bacterium | reverse complement strand
AAACCAACCGTTTATTCCGGTTGAGGAATCTCGTCAACATCCAGATACTTTCCCTTTGCTCGCGCTACAATCTTTCCCATCTCATTTTCTATCTCAGCGCGATTTTCGATAACACGTTTATTCTTCTTCACATGCCAACCACGAATATACAGATTCTCATTGATATACGCGGGCTGAAGAAAACGAACGGTAATCTCACCGGTCAAAGCAAAAAACTCGAGGTATTTATTCACGGTAGTCATTGTCTCGTCAAGCAAAGCTGAAACAATCCCGGCATGAATAATATTCGGAGCGCCTTCAAGATCCTGTCCGGCTCTATATTCACCAAATGCAGTCTGGGTGTCAGGGTCAAATTTAAGCTTAAGCTGAAGCCCTCGCTGATTTTCTTCACCGCAGCCGAAACAAGTCTTATCTTCAAATTCTATCATGTGGATACTATCGAAAGAAATGGCACTGCTGTCAACCATTTTTCTGCTTTTAACTAATTAAAAGATTGGGGATAACTATAAAATCTTATATAAATTTGCTCAAAACATGCTTCTTACTTGACCAGACGCTCCATCAACACATCGACTTCATCCTGATCAAGCCACTCATCCGCAACCGCGGGAGTCGCCCCCGTTTCAATCATGTACATCTCCATGGCCATTATAAGCTGTTCTTTGGAAAAAACTCCAAGAGTAACGAGAATCTCCCCCAAGGCTCTCGCGGGATTGTCGCGCTGCAAGGCCAGAGCTTCGTCAAGCTGCTCTTGTGTAATTAAGCCATTTTGAATAAAATATTCGCCAACCTTCATCTTGTAACCCCGAAATAAATTTATACAACTCCCGAAGAGTCCTTCTAAACAACCGTCACTGAATACATACGCGGAAACAGCAATTTATCGTTTTTGTTGACAATAAAACAAAATGGAAAACCATCGATACAGCAGTTCGCTATCGTGATCTGCATCTGACGGTTATAGTATAGCGTATTCAACGCATTTGCAACAAATATATGAGGGTTTGCAAAATAAAAAAAAGGGGGGATACGAACAATGCGAATTGACCGCATGCTCTCAATCGTCATAATGTTACTTAATCGCGATCGGATATCCGCCCGTGAACTTGCAGATAAATTCGAAGTTACAATTCGCACAATTTACCGTGATATTGACGCAATCAATCTAGCGGGAATACCGGTCATATCCTATCCAGGCAACAATGGTGGTTTTGGAATCATGCCGAACTTCCGTCTTGAACGCCAGCTTCTTTCCCTGTCAGATCTCACCTCCATACTCGCCGCACTGAAAAGCATCAACACTTCTCTCGAGAGCATACAAATTGACACTGCTATCGAAAAAATACAAAACCTTGTGCCGCAAAATGAACGGGCGTACTTCAACGACTCCTTCGAACAAATCGCTATCGACCTGATACCATGGGGTATCACTACAAGGGTTCGGGACAACCTTAAAACAATATACAATGCGATCAGCAGTCAAAAACTTATCAGCATGCTGTATCGAACACCCGAGAAAACACCGGAAAGAAGACTTATCGAGCCCATGACTCTTCTAGTCAAAAGCTTTGCGTGGTACCTATTTGCATTTTGTCGTACCAGAAAAGCATTTAGAGTTTTCAAGATCTCTCGTATGCGGGAAATTGAAACCACTGCCGAGTCATTTCAGAGAAAAAGCGAAAGCTACCGTAATCATATAGAAAATCTGCCCGAACTGCAAACAGGCAGTGCTGCCGTCAAACTCAAATTTTCATCTGAACTCAAGGAAAACATTAAAGAAACCTGGGACGAATGCCAGTTTACTGAAAATGAAGACGGCACCATCACACTCACAGTTGACTACCCTGATGACTCATGGCTTACCGCAATGATACTGAGTTACGGCCCGCAGGTAGAAGTTCTCGAACCAGAAGAACTTCGGGAAAAAATAGCAATAAAAACCGAACAGACGGCCGCAATATACAGACAGTAACCTTATCATTATCACTTACCCTCCTTCGGGGAAGCGACAAAACGGCCTTTTTAACTCACTAATGTATAACAAAAAAACAATAAATTATATATTGCAAAAATAAATCATGTAACACTTAGCCGCCCGATGCACCATAACAACATGAATTTTTGAAACCAATACTCCCCTGTTTAACCTTGCCCGCCTAAAAGCGGGTTTTTTTTGTCTGAAAGTTCCGCGGCAATCCGTCCTCTGACTTTCTCTGCCAATTCTTCATATTTTTCTCCCCGCGGAATAACCGGATCAAGAAAAGTAAGCGATATTTTACGAAACGGCCTTATGAAAAAAGAATTCACCGGAAGCGCTTTGTCAGTTCCCTTGATAACAACAGGAACAACCGGCACACGAAGTTCTTTTGAAAGAATGGCAAAACTTTTTTTAAATAATCCCGGCACCCCGTCTGTATTTCTCGTCCCCTCCGGAAAAACCGCAAGATAATTTCCCTTCTTGAGCACATCCGCCATAATCTGAATCGATTCATTCAGGTCACGATTGATGTCCATAACGATCACATTAAATCTGGAAGCAAAGCCCCTATGCAAACGTGTACTAAAGTGCTTCTCTTTTGCGAATATATAAGTTTTTCTCAGCACCCCTCTCGAAAGTGCAGTAGCGACAACAGGCCAATCAAGAAAACTTTGATGGTTTGGGGCGATTATGCAGGCCCCGTCAGGCAAATTCTCCTTTCCCTCAACTTTGATCCGGAAAAAAAGATGCAAAAAGAGCTTAAGTATACTCATAGACGCTATATGCGGAAAACGACTTTTCGCCAGCGTAAAATTGGCATTAACATTTTTTACTATTGTTCCCCAATTCACTTCCTTTACTTCTATCTTCTTTGTCTTTCTGTTTTTGTTGATAAATTCCGCAAGCTTTCCAATTTTTCCGTATTGCGAAAGCAGTTTATCTTCCATGTGCAAGCCGAAGGTTGACTTGATGTAAGCAAGAAGGGATACTTTTGCAAGAGAGTCCATACCCAAATCAATTTCAATGTGATCATCCGGATACACATCTTTTCCGGTTTCACCCGAGAGAAAAGTTTTCAACGCAAGATATTCCTGAAAAGTCGGCTCTTTTACACGCTTTCGACCGGCTCTGTCAACGGAGATACTGTCTTTTAACATAAAACGACGAAGCTTTCCAAGTCGGGTACGGGGCAGCTCTTCGGAGACGAGATAATAACGCGCAATTCTTTTGTACGGCGAGACCGATCGATTGTACTTGTCTATTACGCTCGTTCGAAAATGCTCGTCAAGATTCACCAGTTCAGCTTCGTGTATCTTTTTCATATCAGGATAAATAACCAGAGACAGCATCCCGTTATCTTCAAAAACTCCGGCTTCAAGAATCATTTTGGAAAGAGTCATTACTTTCTCTTCAATCTCAACGGGATTTACATTTTTCCCATTCGGAAGAACAATGATTTCTTTGGATCGCCCGGTAATTATCAGATACCCATCTCGATCAAAGCGGCCCAGGTCACCTGTATGAAACCAGCCGTCGATAATCACGGCAGCGGTTTCCTTTGGACGTTTATAGTACCCCTTCATCATATTCGGTCCGCGAAAGCATACTTCGCCGTCGATAATTTTCACTTCTGTATTGGGAATCGGTTTTCCAACGGTTCCCATCCGATATCTGTTCGGTTGCGGACAAGTAATCATTGGAGCGGCTTCCGTCATACCGTATCCTTCTACTATTTTAAAGCCCAGTATTGTAAAGAAATCGGCATCTTTTTTGTCCAGTGGAGCCCCACCCGATATGAATTCAACAATGCAGCCGCCAAAGGTCTCATGTATCTGCTTGAAAACTTTTTTTGCCAAAGAAGGAATCCGAATAAACGAAAAAACATGATAGAACAGATTTCCGACAAAATTCTTTTTAAGTTTGGATTGAATTCCATTTCTAATGAGCGTATAGAGCCGGGGTACACCGATGAACAGCGTCACCTTATGGCGTTGCAGCGTTGACATGATATCAGCAGAAGTCAATGATGGACAAATAGCGCAGCTCCCCCCCATATATAAAGGAGCCAACATGGACCCGGCGAGGGGAAAAACATGATGCAGGGGAAGAAGGATCAGAACAACAGAACTCTTTTTATAATGAAGATTTTCTCCGCTTACAGCCTCAATATTCGACATGAAATTCCCAAAAGACAGCATCACTCCTTTCGGGTTTCCCGTTGTGCCTGAGGTATATATGATTGAAGCTATATCATCCATTTTATCCGGATTGATTTCATCGGCCCTATACACTTTTTTTGTCGGCTTCATTGCATCGACATTAATCACTTTGACTTTTGTTTTCGATATTTTCAGAGCCGCTTTGAACTGAACAATCGTCTGAGATGAGACAAACGCAGTCACCGGCGTACAATCCTTCAATATATAAGCAAGTTCTTCAGCCGAAGATGAAATATCTACCGGAACCGGAATCGATTTATTGATCCATGCGCCAAAAAACGCAAAAATCCATTCAGGCCTGTTCTCACAAAAAATAATGATGCGATCTTTTTTTTTGGCAGAAACAAAGTCGGCAAACATATGCGACTCGCTCAGAAGCCCTGCATAAGTAATTTCACGCTCACCCGCATAGAGAGCTACTTTATCGTGCTTCTGAATAAACATAATTCACCTTCCTGTTATCTTACGGATCCTACTATTAATCAGTCCTGAATTCAATTGATTAAAAATGAAAAATACTTTCAAAACTCGTCACATCCTCCGAGCAAGTCCAAATACGGCTATGAATGCGAAAAAAGACAAAAGCCCTACTTGCCCCAAGACAACACCACACATCTTCAATGACGAAATACATGAAGTCAAGTTGCAAGAAAACACAACGGCAAATATTTTTTGGCTGAAAATGTCATTCTTCTGGTTTTTTCTCTATTACAGGTATAGATACCACAAAAAAATCATTTTCTCTTTCAATGACAAGTGCCAAATCAGAGTTAAGGTGAAAATTTTTTATTATCCGAGTAAGCTCACCTCTCGAAGTGATTACTTTTCCATTTGCTTCTCTGATCCTGTCCCCTTTTCGAAGGCCCGCCCTCGCTGCAGGTGACCCCTTGATAACCGAATCGACGCTTATAACTACATTATTTTCACCAACTTCCCTGACAACCAGACCAATCCATCCTCGACGAACATATCCATATTGAATCAGTTCCCGGGAAACGAAAACAACCATCTCCGATGGAATAGCAAAACTTATTCCCTGATATCCTCCTGTCGTTGTTCGAATGGCGGTATTCATTCCGACCATTTTTCCTTCGGAATTTACAAGAGGTCCGCCAGAATTACCGGGATTAATCGGGACATCGGTCTGAATAAAGTCTTCGATCTCTGCAAAACCGACATCACTGCGATGAAAAGAAGATACAATTCCACTTGTAATGGTACTCGACAAGCCATAAGGATTACCAACAGCTAAAACCCATTCTCCAACACGAAGCGATGTGGATGGTGTCGTTTCAACGGGAACAAATTTGTTGCCACCGGACAGCTTCATTACAGCAATATCCGTTTCAGGGTCAGACAAGTAAAAGGAATTTGCTTTCAATTTTTCAAACGCACAACGGGTACCATCCGGGAGCACTGCAACAAATGTGTTCTCACCACGGACAACATGATAATTGGTTACAACATAGCCATCTGTGGATAGTATTGTGGCAGTACCGTAACAGCTGGCCTCGCCCGGGGTTTCTCCGCCTATTAATATAAAAACAACAGAAAGCTTCGCCTTATGCGCAGCGTTTACAAAATCGGGAAGTTGTTGGGAAATAAGCGAAGAGGAAAACAAAGCACAAAAAAAGACAGCCAGCAGCGAAAAGACAAATACTCTTATAAATCGCAAGTTCTCACTGAAAACAGCCGCGTTCATGGTTAACCTCATTTTTCTGATGAAACCATACTAAAAAAAAGAGCGCCCTTAGGCGCCCCTTGATTTCTCGTTGTCAATTGAAAACATGATATCAGACGAATTATCTCATGGACTCTTCGCGATCGTTTGCTTCATTCTGTCTCTGAAGATCACCACGGCGATCTCTGACTTCAGTAGCCGTTGTCTGCCGATCAGTCAGAATTCTATTGCGATTGTCAGCCTTATCAATTTTAAACTTACTCTCACCATTTTCACTCAAATATTCCTCAGGGTTAATCTCCTCGAGAATAGCAATCGCATAACTCTTTGCAACCCGGAAATGGAAAACAGAAACAGCGTATTGCCTCTGAACCCTGGCTCTGTCAGCATCGTCAAATTGACCATAGGCAGTGCGTAATCTATTAATATTATTAGTAAGTTTGACATTTGAATTCGGATTTGAAGCCGTATTTGCCTTTAATGACAATTGTAAAATGTGATCCGCACATGTATTCAGCATCTCAAGAGTATTTTTTCGATACTCATCAGAGATCTTTTGGTACAACTCGTTGATTTTCTTCTTGTTTTCTTCCAGCTTGACCGCAGCATAAATAACATCACGACGGTAATACAGATTCATCGAATCCTTATAACCGTTATAAATCTTTTCGTAATCATCGTTCCACTCAGAATGCTGACTTTTGAAATTTTCTTTGATTACATTCAAAGTAAAAATCAACTCGAGATTCTCTTTCGAGAGCTTTTCGACTTTATCAAGAGCATGAAATCGTGCCAGATAATTGTCTTCAGGGCGATCGGCTTCAGAATATTGCGATGCCGGATCTTCGATATAGCTGGAATTACCCCCGCTGTTACCACCACCAGCTGCGGCCCCTTCGTTCTGTGCCATAACAGACATCTGAAAGGCGACGATTAGAAGCAGAATGAATAATTTCCCCTTGGTTGCTTTCATCATGTTACTCCTGTTCAATTGTAAAGGCGGCTTCCCTGCCAAACAAAACCTTCTCAAAAATTATATTTTATTATGGGGTGATAATCAACTATTTTTTTTCTTT
Source organism: Spirochaetota bacterium (assembly GCA_023396665.1). GTDB lineage: Bacteria > Spirochaetota > UBA4802 > UBA4802 > JAFGJZ01 > JAEWVL01. The sequence goes on along the minus strand of JAEWVL010000092.1, from coordinate 11,019 downwards.
ACACGTATTAATGTAAAAAACCGGGAAACGGTCATACTTCATAACAAAAGACTCAATCTACAGTGATGAATAACCATTTTCCAAATACAAATCACCCTATACGTTTATCGGATTTATCCGGGTTGTTCTTTAGCTATTTCAATAACTTTGTATTTTTTTCTCTTTTTGGATTGGCGTATTTTTTTTGCTATCAGGAATTGTTTTTACCGAGCAATTATGTCAAAAGTATCCCCCCTTTACGACATAATCTTGATCAACTGGACGGAAATATGATGCGAAAACAAAAAACAATGAGTGAAAGTACTATCGTATCAAGGCATCTTCTTATGCCTGAGCACGCAAACCCTGTGGGAATTGCTTTTGGGGGGACCATTCTCTCCTGGATCGATATCACCGCATCTATGTGTGCGATGCGATTTGCCGAAAACAATGTTCTCACCGTTAAAATTGACAGCACAAATTTCCTCAAACCGGTTTTTATTGGCGACCATGTTATTATCGAAGCTACAGTGTGCGGGACGGGGAATACTTCTCTGGAAGTAAGCGTAAATGTCTTTCGCGAGCACCCTTTTACTTCAATTCGGGAAACGGCAACAACCTCGCATCTCGTTTTTGTTGCAATTGACGATGACAAGCGACCGACCGAAGTTCCTCAAGGGACATAACCATTTCATTTGATGCAATTCTTTACCTAAATCCCGGCAAAGCGCAAAAAAAAACCAGCAATCCGACGTTCAGAAACGTAATACCTCAAGGAGGCATTACCATGAGAACAACGGTGACACTACATCCAAAAACTATCAGCTACCTTAACCGTAAATCATCGGACCTCAGGATGAAAGCGACTTCTTTATTGCGATTATGTATGTTTTTCTGGTTTAAGACCCATAGAAAAGAAACCACTTATTTGCGGGGAAGCGTTAAATACCAACTATCAGACGGTATTCGATATAAACGTATTCATGTCACCTTTTCCGGGTTTGAATACGAATCGCTCATCGATTCTCGCAAATTTCGTAAACGTTCTGTTTCTTCTATAGCAACTGAAGCAATTTATGAATTTGCTGACAAAATTGAAACAGAAGAAAGTTATAACAAAATCAATTTGGATACCTATACATATCCATCATACAAAATTGACAAATATGAAAATAGTAACAATATAATTTGGAATACTTATTGGCTTGGACACCCCAAAATCAAACAAGAGGGAGCTTCAGAAGAACAAAAAACTTGAGATAACGCCCTTCCGGATAAGAAAGGTTATAGGGATGATCAACGGGCTGGCAGCGCGACTCAATAACTTTGATCTGACAGCGCGCATTGATCGCACTTTGATGCAAAATCTTAATAAAGGTTATTTCGTCAACATGTGTCGTACACGATGATGAAACAAGTATTCCATAATCATTAATCTTTTCCAAGGCTTTTGAGTTAATCGTAATATAGGCCTTGATGGCATTCTGCAATTGCGTTCTGTTTTTGGCGAATGAGGGGGGATCAAGAATAATCATATCGTATTCACCCGGTTTCAACTCAGACAAAACCTCAAAAACATCCCTTGCGAAGAAACCATAATTGTTAACATTGTATCCGTTTATCGAAAAATTCAGCTTTGCGTTATCAATAGCTTTCGCGGAAATATCAACACTTGCAACATAAGCCGCGTTGGAAGCAGCATAAACAGAAAAACCACCGGTATACGAAAAACAATTTAAAACCCGAAGCCCTGAAGTGTAGCGCAACAGTGCGAGCCTATTCTCCCGCTGATCGAGAAAAAAACCGGTCTTCTGCCCTTTTTGAATATTAACACTGAAGCGAAATCCATTTTCGTTAATTTCAACCTCTTCAACATCCTCACCGTATAAAAGACCAACACTCTCCTGCGGCAGCCCCTCCTGTTTTCTGGAGGCCAAATCACTGCGCTCGAAGATCACCCGTGGTTCGCAGACATCGACAAGGGCTTCAACGATAATCGTTTTCAGCTGCTCCATGCCGGCGGTATGTATCTGAATCACCAAACAGCCGTTGTAGTTATCAACAACAAGGCCGGGAAGATTGTCACTTTCACCAAAGACAAGACGCCATGCGTTAGAATCGGGAACAAAGCGCTCCCTGTCGGCCTTTAATGACGAAAATCTTTCCACAAAAAAGGACTTGTCTATCATCCTGTTTGAGCGGGATAGAATTCGCAGAGCTATATTCGTATGAGGATTGTAGTACCCGATCCCGAGAAATTGCTTTTTTGAATAAAGCTCACAAAGCGACCCCGCATCAAGCCCTGGCTCAATCGATTCGATTGCACCGGAGAAAACCCAGGGATGCCCCCCGAGAATATTCAGCACAATTGCCTTTTTGATAAATACTTTTGGATACATACAGGCATATTCGATCGATGGCAAGGGGGGTCAAGCGGAAAAATTGACACTATTTCTCACTGCGGATAATACCATCCGGCAGATAGGAAAAACGCATCAGGATCATTTTGAACATAGGGTTCTGAATAATTTCCTTGACCAGCTCAAGCTCTTCTTTGTCAATGATGACCCCTTCAGAGAGCATCGTCAAAAGGATAGTTTCTATGTGCGGCTGATCCTTGATCTTTTTTATTATGTAAGCGATTCTGTTGGTATTGCGCGCGGGAAGAGGAAGCTTCGCCTCATTCTCAACATTGATATGACTTGTGATATGAGAAATCAATTTCTTTACGTAATCCATCTCGTGAATGTTAATTTCATGCTTGCGTATGAATTCTTCCGCATTTTCATTATGAAGCGTTTGCAAAAAAAGTGATATATAACCGAAAAGATCAGGGTTTTTTACAAGAATGGAACGGACGATATCATCGGGAAGTCGCAAAAATCCATCCAGAAAGGTATTAAGATTCTCTTTCTCGTTAAAAAAAATATCGATATGCTTGCGGTCGAGTTTAGTGAGCAAATAGTATGAGACCAGCCTGTCGTGTGACAAAATCTGTGATTTCAGTAAAAGATCAAGGTAACGATCCTGATTGAGAAAGAAAACAACATTATCAAGAGCATCTTCGGGAGCCTGTGCCGTTACCGTCGCTCTCGTATACGAAAACAGAATCATATGTTCAAGAATTTCAATTGAGAGATTGGTATTGCCGAGCAATGTCTGCACCTGGGGAATTTCACGAAAAAGCGTCAGGTAATAAACAAGTTGATCGAAAACTTCCGGCTCATCTTTTTTCAGTATTTCGGCTATACAGTAATTAAAGTCATCTTCATCAAGAGCGATAAAGAATTTCATAAGCGTGTGAATGGGTATCCCCTTCTTCTCTATCAGAAGATAATGCAGTTCGCTGTACTTCTCTATAGCATTTGTCGACATTGTCACACCTGATTAAGGGACAGAGAAAATGACCATATACAATCGGCAACGGTCTTCGGCCTCGCCTATCAAAATAATACTGACAAGAACAAGTGTCAAAGAGTTTTCTACATACAACAATTTTGACAGACATCTTCAGAGTTTTTTACAAAAAGAAAATACATTTACCCGCATTACCTCGATTAAGCCTTGACGTATTGAGTGGTAAAAATTATTTGATTCTCTGAGTATATGTGCCCATTTTCACAGGTATAATCGCAAAAAGGTCTCAAATGAAAGATTTAGCTTGCTCTTTCAGCACCATTTTCTTTAGTAAGGCCGCAAAGCCGTGCTGATGCGGAAATATTTATCATCAGCATTCTGGTCTTTCTTATATCAGTTTTCAGCAGAACACTAAACACTACCGTGGAGGTTTATATATGGCAGTAAAAATGGGAATTAACGGTTTCGGCCGAATCGGACGCCTCGTATTCAGGGCAGCGATTGACAATCCTGAAGTTGAAATCAAGGCTATCAACGACCCCTTTATCGATCTTGAGTATATGAAGTACATGCTCAAATACGACACTGTTCATGGACAGTTTACCGGTTCTATCGATATCAAAGACGGCAAACTCGTTGTAAACGGCAAATCTATCGCTGTTTTCGCCGAAAAAGATCCCGCTGCGATTGCATGGGGCGCAAACGGCGCGGATTACGTTGTTGAGTCTACCGGCGTATTCACAACTATTGACAAAGCCCAGGCTCACATCAAAGGCGGCGCAAAAAAAGTAATCATCAGTGCTCCTTCTGCTGATGCACCGATGTTCGTAATGGGTGTTAACCATAGCTCATATACAAAAGACATGAACATCGTTTCAAACGCTTCCTGCACAACCAACTGTCTTGCGCCTATCGCAAAAGTAATCAACGACAACTTTAAAATCGTTGAAGGTCTTATGACTACCGTTCACGCCGCAACAAACACACAGAAAACCGTTGACGCTCCTTCTAACAAAGACTGGCGCGGCGGCCGTTCAATTCTCGGAAACATCATTCCTTCTTCTACCGGTGCCGCTAAAGCCGTTGGAAAAGTAATTCCCGAGCTTAACGGCAAACTTACCGGTATGGCATTCCGTGTACCGACTGCTGACGTATCAGTAGTTGACCTTACCTGCCGTATCGAGAAAGGCGCTTCATACGACGAAATCAAAGCTGCCATCAAAAAAGCTTCTGAAGGCGAACTCAAGGGCATCCTTGGTTACACCGAAGATTCTGTAGTTTCCACTGATTTCATCCACGATGCACGCACTTCAATTTTCGATGCGGGCGCCGGTATTTCGTTGAATAACAACTTCGTAAAACTCGTTTCCTGGTATGACAACGAGTGGGGTTATTCAAACAAAGTTGTAGATCTGATTGTTCACATGTCAAAAATCGACAACAAGTAATCCAAAGCTTTTTATACGTTAAGGGGGGGATACTTTATCCTCCCCTTCGTTTTATTACTCCGACACAACATCATTGTACTTCGTCTTTCATTCTCTTGCGTAGGAAATCACAATTTCAAAATAAGACCCTCAAAAGGAGCGATCGTTCCCGTATCCCCCCGCTTGTGAGTGGAAAACACAATATTCGCATTCTCAAGAGAGGCAAACGGAACTCTCGCTGCGCTGAAATTGATCACAACCAGAAAGCCCCCGTCACGACCAACTCTGCGATAGGCAAGCAATCGCGAATCGGTCTCGACAAGTTCCAGACTGCCCTCACACAAGGCATCATGCTGTCGGCGAAGCGAGAGCAGTGTACGATAACAGTTATACAGCGACGACGGATCCTCTTCGCTCAGGCACACATTGTTGCCCTGATAATCTGAGTTGACCGGCAGCCAGGTCTCTGCAGCCGAAGAAAAACCGGCCCGGGGTGATGCATCCCACTGCATGGGGGTTCTGCATCCGTCACGATTCACGTATATGTCGAGTGCATCTGTCAGCTTTTTGGGGATATGCCTGTACCCTTGCGCGAGCGGATCTTTAGCCGCTTTAAAACCTATCGCCGCCTCACGCATACCGATCTCTTCACCGTAATAAACGACGGGTACGCCGCGAACAGTCAGCTGAAAAAGCGCGAGCAGTTTCGCTCGAATGAGGTCACCACGCAAACGCTCGATCATACGCTGCTGATCATGATTGCCGAAAACATACACGGGAACAAGGGGATACGGATACGATGTTTCGTTCTTCTCGATTATTCTTCTGAAAAATGAAGCCGAAAAACGGTATTTTACCGTGTCAAAGAGAAATATCAGATTAAGACCCTTTCCATCACCGAGGTAGTCACGAACCACCCTGTCAGAACCGGAGACTTCTCCCAGTAAAAAACGCTCCGGTGAAAACTCATCGATAACGCTGCGAAGTTCTTTTGCAAATTCATAATTTTTCGGATTATTTATCGTGTACTTCTTGTGCTGAAAAAATCCGTCGGGGTTATCAGGCCTTGGTACAAACGCCAGAGAAAACGGATTATCACGAAGTTGTATATCTTTATATATACAGTTAAATATATCCAGTCTGAAACCGTCCACCCCCTTTTTAAGCCAGAAACGAACGGTGTCGAACATTTCTTTTTTCACTTCCGGATTCTCGTAATTAAGATCCGGCTGAAACGGCAGAAAACTCGCGTAATACCACTCACCGCTGCGGGAATCATAGTTCCAGCCGCAATGACCGATCATCGAATTCCAGTTGTTCGGAGGACGTTTCCCTTTTCCCTTAGCCCACAAATACCAGTTGCGGCGCGCATTACCCCCTGACGAGGATGACTCGCGAAACCATGGATGTTCGTCTGAAGTGTGGTTCATCACCATATCAAAAACGATTTTCATCTTTCGCTTGTGCACTTCGGCGATAAGCTGTTCCGCGTCCGCCATGGTGCCGAAAACGGGATCAATCGACCGGTAATCGGCGATATCGTAGCCGAAATCTTTCAGAGGCGAACGATAAAACGGCGACAACCATAGTGTTTCGAATCCTGTTCGCTGAATATAATCGAGTCGGGAGATAATTCCCTGAAGATCACCGACACCGTCGTTATTGGAATCCATATACGAGAGGGGATAAACCTGATACACAGTTGTTTTCTTCCACCAATTCATAATCACCCCGCAAAAACTGACGGCAAATTACCCGGCCGTTTTTATTCAACACTAGTTTCTCACAAAACGGTACACATGTCAAATGGAAACAAGCACAGATCCGTTTTCTGATAAAGCGCCGTTTTTTATCATGTGATTGTACGCAATACGCTATAATGTAATCTTTACACCCCGAAGCCTTCTAATCATTCCGATGAAAACGAAGTACAATTCTTGCTGCCGGTGATTACTCGGGTTTCCCGTATACAGCCCGATCTTCTCTATTGATCGCAATATAAACGAACTGCTCTATAACCTTTTCACTGTCCGCGATATTCCCCAGTTCAGGATGAAACTGCACGCCATATTGCTGTTTTGTTACATGCCGCATCGCATAATATTCCGAAAGCTCTGAACGGGCAATCTGTACAAAACCTTTCGGTAGCGACTTGATATCCTCACAGTGAGAGGCGAAAAAAGTTCTTTTGGGGCTCTGTCCGTAAAAAATGGAAGTCTGCTCAAGCAGTTCAACTTCGACCGGCCCGCGAACCTTGAAACAGCCGGCATACCCCTTCGTCTTGTCACAACCCGGTTTCACCAGATCAACACGAACACCGTTCAGAAGCGCTATCAGCTGGTGTCCGCCGCAGATTCCAAGTACTGGTACCTCCCCTTTCTCAAGTATTGAAGCGATTTGCGCAAAATCACTCATCGAATATTCCTCCCAGGGATTCGACTGTCCGGTGATTATGACACAGTCAAAAAAGGAGAGATCAACGCTTTTCAATTCGAGATAATGAAGCACGCGTATTTGGGACTCTACATACCCGTCGATTATCTTGACAACGGGACTCACCATCGAAAGATGCTTTTCGTCAACACAGGGATTTACGATCGCGATTTGCGGTATATGATAATGAACACTCTTTTGCAATATTACAAGCGGTGATCGTATTCGATTGATTACATGAAGCTTATCAGTCGCCTCACCGATCGCAGTGTCAGCACCGACACGTGAACCGATCCCGATTGCATAGGGTATAAAATTGCTGTATACTGTTTCTCCGGGTATAGTATCATGAATTATCGCCACTTCTTTGCCACTGCGCCTGCTGACCCTTCCCCCCGAGAGCGGATAAACACGAAAACTCCCCGCCTTTAGCGGTGAAATGACGGCCGTTGCACCGTTTCCTGTCAGTTCTATGCTTCGATTGTCGGTTCTGTTGGGTACTTCAACCGGATACAAGCGGATCGCAGCCGCCAGATTATGCACACATAAAAACAGCGAGAATAGTAAACATCCGAAAACAGCTGAAAATCTGATCACGCTTTTTATCATCGCGCCTCCTTCGTCACCGGAACTGAAAACAGAAATTGTTAAAAAGCCCGGTATCACCGATAGATTCTCCGATTGCATATCTTAAAAGCAAGTACATTACTTCTGATGCAAACCGGCAAAATGAAGGCAAAATGAAATTTTCGCAAATTTATTTTGCAAAAAACGTCCCTTCTGGTCATGTAGTTCAAATGATGGCGTCTTTGCCCTTCACCATATCGCGACGAGAGATAAAATGGAAGATATAATCATACTTGCCACATCAAACCGCCACAAACTGCAAGAACTGGCCCCCACTGCGGCCGAAGCCGGTATTAAATTAGAGCTTCTGAGCGATCATGATTCGTCACCACTGCCCGAAGAAGACGGCACAAGCTTCGAAGCCAATGCCCGTATCAAGGCCGAAGCCGCCTATTCACGCTGTAAACGACCGGTGCTTGCCGAAGATTCAGGGCTCGTAGTGAAGGCCCTGAACGGCGAACCGGGAATTTACTCAGCACGCTACTGTCACGCAGCAAGCGATGAGGAGCGAATAGACTGCCTGCTGAAAAACATGAGCGGATTCAAAGATGTCGAGCGTTATGCGGAATTTCAATGCTGCATGATATATATCGACAGTGAAGGGCGCTCCAGCCGTTTCGACGGGATCTGCGAAGGCGAAATCACGACCGATAAACGCGGAGATAACGGTTTCGGCTACGATCCGGTTTTCTACATTCCCGAGCTGGATGCGACGATGGCCGAACTGGAAGACTTTGAAAAACAGTTGATCAGCCACCGCGCACATGCATTCGCGGCCTTTCTCGATTTTTACAGAGGCTTGCATGAAAACTAAAGCTCAGAAAATAATTGAGCGGCTTCATGCGTTTTACGGGGAAATAAAGGTTCCCCTTGATTACAATTCGGTATGGGAGCTGACTGTTGCCGTCGTACTTTCAGCCCAAACCACAGACCGCCAGGTTAATGCCGTGACACCGCGGCTTTTTTCACGCTTCGACTCCCCAGAGGCACTTGCCGAAGCTGAAGTGAACGACATTGAGGAAATTATTCATTCGGTTGGTTTCTTTCACACAAAGGCACGCAACATCAAACGCCTCGCACAAGCGGTCAGCGAATACGGGCTGCCGGACACCATTGAAGCGCTTGTAAAACTGCCCGGAATCGGAAGAAAATCAGCAAACGTGATCGTCTCACAGGGTTTTGGCAAAAGCGGCTTTGCTGTCGATACTCATGTTTTCCGCGTATCCCATCGGCTCGGCATTGCAGCGGGAAAAACCCCTGACGCGGTCGAAGCCGAACTGAAGGCGGCAGTGGATGAACCCTGGTGGGGGAAAGGGCATCTGCTCATGATACACCACGGCAGAGTAATCTGCACGGCCCGGCATGCAAAATGCCCGGAATGTCCGCTTATTCGGCTGTGCAGTTTTCCAGATAGAAAGCCTTGAACGCACGAATGGATTCCACACCGTTATAGACACCGTCTCCGGTCTCTGCCGGCGCTTTACCGGTCAGGGACTTAAGTGACTCATAGGTACTTTTGGCGATATCGTCATCGAGGGAATACAGATATTCTGTCAGGGGAATAATCGGCAGACAGCTTCCGGTTTCTGAAAGAACCCGGATCAACCACAACATGTATGGCTTCTTTGAACCGTTTTTTAAGCGGGAGAGAAGAAACAGCACCGATTCGTCAGTGGTGCATGATTTAGCGCAAAGTGTGGCGAGACTGTTCAGTGAGACATTGGCCATCTCGGCACTTTTCTTTTCAATATAATCCGCTATCTCGTAGGGATTTCCGAGCACTCCCTCTTTCAACATATATGATGCGGCCAATTCGGCATCCTGAAGGCGCGGCTGATACAGCATACCATTCCATTTCTCTGTCGTATATTCGAGACCTTGATCGTAATAGACCATGAGGTTGTAAATATCCTTTACCATGCGAACATCTTTCCTGTCGGCCGCAATCCTCGCAATTCTTCGCAGAGGAACATGGTAACCGAAACGCGCAAGTTTTTTCGCAGACTCCATCCAGATCGGAGTGCTGGGAGCAGCAACAAGATAGATTATCATCAGCAATCCGAAAACAGACCCGATGGTAAACGCCGAAGCGCTGAGCGCGAACAAGAACCGTTTTACCGCGGAACGCAGCAGCATCGACAGGTCCCAGATAGAAAGAAAAAAAATCAGCGTCAGTTTAAGGCCTTTGTAAAACAGCACGGGAAAACCCGCAAAATACTCGGAATAAATGAAAAGATTGATCCTGTAATAGACCAGAGACACCGCAAAGAAAACGGGAATGGTGATCAAGGGATTGATTTTCGCCTTCAGCGCATACATCAGCAGAAGCGAATAGACTATCAGATTGGTATGCTGCCCGTCGAGAGCCCTGATGAAAGAGAACAGGGGCCAGCCCGGTTCTCCGGCAAAATCGGAGAGTGTATACAGGGCAATCATGAAATAAAGTGTGAGAATCGGCAAAAGCTTACTTTCAAAAATATAGATGATTCTGGCTACACGACCCTGATATTTTTTAACAATCTCGGCGGGTGCGGCAATAGTTACATTATATACTAACAGGAAGGCGAAGACGAACAGATACACCTTCACCACCAGCGAAAGCGTGCTTCCCCCGCCAAGACGACGGTGAAACAGATTAATCATGATAAGAACGAAAAAAATAAGCAGATAGCCGTGCAGCTGGCTCAGCTGATAGCGCACAAAATCGAAACCGAGGTTCATATAAAGATTACGAAAAAGTGATATGCCTTCGCTTTCGTTTTGCGGCAGTGTGTTTACTGTATCGGTATTTCTCTTTTCGTCGCTTTCGTTCGCGCGCATCTCGATCAAACCGCCTGTAATAAATAAAATCTGGGAAACCCGGCAAGATCATTTTCAACGCTGAGCGAATAGCCGCAATCCCGCGCACAATCCGTCACCTGCGTGCGCAATGCGGGATTTGTCTCCACGATCAGGTATCCCCCCGCATTCAGGTAATCACGCGCCTGTCGAATGATCTGCCCCGTATGAAAAAACCCCGCCTCAGCGGAAAAAAGCGCGATCTGCGGCTCGTAATCAAGCTCGGCAGCGAGCAGCGCTTTTTCATGCTCACCCACATATGGAGGATTGGCCGCAATCAGATCATATCTTCCGCTGATTGCATCGAAAAGATCGCTTACTATAAAAGTAACGGCACCGGGCCATAACAGTGTATCGG
>JAEWVL010000014.1 GCA_023396665.1 Spirochaetota bacterium | reverse complement strand
TGTCAGGCCTGCCGCTGCCGTAATCCGCTTTGACGGGCAGATAATTTATGCAGAGGTAGATGTCAAAGGGTTCTGATTCGAATCCGGTTTTAACAAATCCCTTTGCGTCATTTGTCAGTGTCGCCGTTCCCTCAAGCCCTGAGTCCTCCGACTGTTTTCTGGATTCACCGAAATCAACACCTGAAGATATGAATAATCCCGTTTCAGAATGAAATAATTTCACTCCGGCGCCGTCTGCTACTGAGGTGAAAATTTTAAACCGCTTCAGTGTATATGACAGGTCGATATACGGTAGTGGTTCCAGATCATTGCTGTCCGAGCCCGAATAATGCGGTTCGAAATTGAAACCCGCACCGAGCGAAGCTGAAAAACCGTTTTCGGCGGGTGGGCCGAAAGCTCCGATGGCAGTGCAGTTCAGCAACAGGATGATTGTGATAAGTTTGCCGGCCAATTTCATTGTAAAACTCCCTTATGGTTTATAGTATAAACTATATGGTTAATGCTATAAACTATAAGATAATGTCAAGTTGTTTTGGTTTCGCAATAACATCTAAAGACAATTGTCGAAGTTTACCAATGGAATTAATTGGTTTTGAATTGATGGATGACGAGTTCTAGTAGCCGGTCAATGACAGCTTTATCCTTCTCACTCAGCGAATCGAGGTGTGTCACTATCGGATTAAGCAGTTTTTTGTCACGACATTCGTGTTGAATAAAGGCGGTTTTCCCCGTTTTCGTAAGATTCAGGTATTTTTCTTTACGGTTCTCGTCTGAGAAAGACTGCTCAATGAGTTTTCTTTCAGTCAGTGTCCTTGTCAGTTGGGATACTCTTCCTTTCGAGATTCCCATTTTACCTGCGATCTCAGAAGGCTTGATATCTGGATTTTTGCCGATAATTTCGATCAGGTGCATTTCTGCAGTGTGAAGGATGATGTCTCCGTATTGTTCACTCTCGTTCATCCGGTCGTAGTAACCGTTCAGTATTTTCAAAAATTTTGTAATCAGCTGTTTGGAATCCATTATAATCTCTTTATAATCGCGTGTTAGTATCGGAAATTATTTGTAAAGGGCTTGCTCCAGTCGGCAATAAATTCAGATTCGGCGACTGTCACCTTGTCGGCATGATTCGCTTACACGTTAGCACAGGTGTTGGAAAAATATATGTAAATCATTTTCGCAGAACTTTACAGCTGTAATGCAACGCATGGATATCACCTTTACGGTAAAAAAAATAAGCAACAAGAATACTACGGGATGTAATAATATTGCGGCAATATATACGTTCAAAGCCAGTAACCAGAATAAAGAATTAAAAATCATTTATTAAATTATGAGAATTTTGGCATAGTCTTTTTTCGCAATCGTTTTTATTCGACGGATTTTATCATAATTGGCGTCAACTTCGAATGTTTCTGGTTATTGAGGGATATGTTGAGAGTATTGCAACGCTCCGTCACGAGGAACGGAATTTTACCGTAATATAAGTAATTGAATAACTTTTACCTTTTTGCTCGCATATATTGACGCAATACGTTTATTTGCTGATGTTTTGGAAGTCAGAGATTCCAACCCTTTTGTCCTACGGTTTATTTTTCAAATCTGAGATTCTAACTCTTTTGTCCTATGAGCGCCTTCTCCGAAGGCACTCACTACGGACAAAAGATAACATCTCCTTGTCAAAAGACCTTTTCACAGTTATGCTTGATTCGCGGAGCCGAGGACGTTGATGTTTTTCGCTTTGTAAAGCTCTTTGAGAGCATCACGAGCCGGTCCGAGATATTTGCGGGGGTCGAATTCAGCAGGGCTCTCGGCGAACACTTTGCGAACCGCTGCGGTCATCGCGAGACGTCCGTCAGAGTCGATGTTGATTTTGCACACAGCCGATTTAGCGGCTTTGCGAAGCTGTTCTTCGGGAATGCCGACTGCGTCTTTCATCTGACCGCCGAATTTGTTGATAAGCGCAACCTGATCCTGCGGTACCGACGATGAACCGTGAAGTACAATGGGGAAACCGGGAAGTATCTTTTCGATCTCCTCGAGTATGTCGAAACGCAGTGGAGGCGGAATAAGAATGCCGTCGGCGTTGCGTGTGCACTGCTCGGGTTTGAATTTGGTCGCACCGTGTGAGGTACCGATCGAAATGGCCAGCGAGTCAACGCCTGTTTTGCTGACAAAATCCTGCACTTCGGAGGGTTGTGTGTACGAAGAATGTTCTGCAACGACGTCATCCTCAATACCCGCAAGCACGCCCAGCTCACCTTCTACAGTTACATCATATTTGTGCGCGTACTCAACAACCTTGCGTGTTTCCTCGACATTTTTTTCGTAGGGGTGATGAGAGCCGTCGATCATAACCGATGAAAATCCGCTGTCGACACAAGATTTGCAAATCTCGAAATCGGCACCATGGTCAAGGTGCAGAGCGATGGGAATGGCGTAGCCGAGCTCCTCTGCGAATTTAACCGCACCCTGCGCCATGTAGCGAAGGAGTGTCTGGTTCGCATACTTGCGTGCACCGGCAGAAACCTGCAGAATGACGGGAGATTTTGTTTCGACACAGGCCTGAATGATCGCCTGCATCTGTTCCATGTTGTTGAAGTTGTACGCGGGAATTGCATATCCGCCCTTAACGGCCTTTGCGAACATTTCTCTGGTGTTCACAAGACCAAGTTCTTTATAGCTTACCATCTGATACTCCTTGGAAGATAATTTTTTGTCAAATAATGACAATAACTGATAATTGCAAGGATTTTATAGGCCCTTTTCATTGAGTTATGCCGGCTTTGGGCCGTATTGACGCGTATTTCGCTTCTTTTTGTTCTGAAAATTATCTCCGTGAGCGATTATGTCCGATAATTGTACGGGCAGTTGTCATTTTATTGAAAACTCTCATTTCAGATGCTATTTGGAAAGAAGGGCATAGGGTTTCGACTCTTTAACAGGAAAGATTACGAATGCGGGACTTTATATGAAACAGTTACGGAAAATAGTGATTCTCTTACTAATCGCTTTCCCGGTTTGGGCACAGGAAGCGGGAGCACTGGAAGTATCGATAAGCACGAGGCGCCTTGTTTATTATAACGGTGTTTCTCCGGTTATTGAGGCCAGCGTGATAAATACGGGGGATACGACGGTCAGTTTTCGTCTCTATGCTCCCGATTACACAACCTTTCAGCCTGTTGTATATGATTTGACCGGAAGAGAGGCGGAAACCATTGTGTCATGGCGATTGCAGGGAAAGAGTGTTTCTCAATTTACCGAGGGATTGCCCTGGCGAACGGTTTATCTGGGACCAAACGAGCGTTTTTCGAGGACTCTCTATCTTAACGACTATTACCGCTTCATTGATGGCAAACAGTACAGGGTTAAGCTGTTTTTCATGCCTGATGCATCGGTAAACGAGGTTATGCCGGGCGAGAACTCTATTGTGTTTTCTCTCAAGACGAGGGATGACGATGCTCCGGTGGATCAGACACCGGATACTGAAAAAAGGGAAATAAGCGCCGCCGAAATCGTATCCCTCTTTCTTGAGGCCGAAAAAAAAGGCGATTGGAACAATTATCTGAAATATATTTCACTTGATAAATACGTGTACTCATACTCAGATTATGCCCGTGAGTACAACTCGGCCGATCCCGCGACAAAAAAGCGCGTGCTTTCTGATTTTCGCGAGTACCTTTCGCAGCGGCGCAGTGATTATATCGTTGATTACCGGATCGTACAGGAGACGAAGATTGACAGTCTCTGTTGTGAGGTCAAAGTGAGAGTTTCCCGTGCCTCCGGGGGAAGACCCTTCGTATACATGTACACGTACAGACTTGAAAGCGGAAACGCCCCCTATTGGGTGATAACCGATGTGACCGCAACGCGAACAAGGGAGAGATAAAATGACAGAAATTTTATCACAGGACGAGATAGATTCCCTCTTGACCGCCATATCGACCGGAGAAGTTGAACCGGAAGAGGTGAGCCAGACCGAGCAGCGCAAGGTCAAAATATACGATTTCAGACGCCCTGATAAATTCTCCAAGGACCAGATACGTACACTTCAGATGATGCACGAGACCTTCGCGCGTCTGACGACAACGGCTCTTTCGGCTCAGCTGCGGGCTCTGGTGGGTGTTCACGTTGCATCGGTTGACCAGCTTACTTATGAAGAGTTTGTTCGCTCGATTCCCAATCCGACGACGCTTGCGGTCGTCAATATGGATCCATTAAAAGGATCGGCAGTGCTCGAGATTGACCCTTCGATCACGTTTACGATTATCGACAAGCTTTTCGGCGGTAGCGGTGAGCCGACAAAAATATCCCGCGAGCTTACCGATATCGAACTTTCCGTAATGGAGGGCATCGTCGTCCGCATCCTCGGAAACCTTCGCGAAGCCTGGGCCAACGTAATCGATCTGCGGCCGCGTCTGGGCAATATCGAGACAAATCCGCAGTTCGCGCAGATTGTACCGCCCAATGACATGGT
Organism: Spirochaetota bacterium; assembly: GCA_023396665.1. GTDB lineage: Bacteria > Spirochaetota > UBA4802 > UBA4802 > JAFGJZ01 > JAEWVL01. The sequence goes on along the minus strand of JAEWVL010000014.1, from coordinate 8,223 downwards.
GGTCCTGATTACTCTCGAAACAAAGGTCGGTGACGTCGAGGGAATGACCAATTTGTGTCTGCCTTATATCACAATTGAACCGGTAATATCGAAATTGTCTGCGCAGTACTGGTTCTCAAGCATCCGAAAGGGGGCGACCGACGAAAATCTGCAGATAATCCAGAACAGGCTTGAGAATGTACAGCTCGATGTCGTTGCCGAAATCGGCGAGGTCATGGTTACCATGGAAGAGGTCATCAACCTGACACCCGGCTGTGTCGTTAAGCTGCCGCAGACGAAAGTCGATTCTGATATGGTGGTCAAGGTCGAGGGCCGGCGAAAGTTCAAGTGCCGTCCGGGTATGGTCGGCAATCGTGTCGCCATTCAAATCGGCGAACGAATTGATGAAGTGCCGGATGAGCTGCTCATCACAAAAAAAGAAGAAGATGAGATGTTGTAACGTTCATGTCCCTTTCCGGTGTCATTCTGAAAAACAAATATCGTGTTGCCGAGAAGATAGGTGAAAGTCAGATTTCGACTTCGTATCGCGCACTTGATCTTGAGAGCGGTACTGACGAATATGTTGTACGCCTGTTCCGCTCGAATACACTTTCCGCCTATAAGCCGGATCTCGTGCGTTTCCGTAATGAGGTTGAGCGTATTTCCCGCATAGATCATCCAGGTATTGTCCGCCTCTATGATTTCGGAATGCAGGATGAAGACATGTATCTGGTCTCCGGATATATGCAGGGGACCAATCTGGCTGCGGAGCTGGCCGAAAACCGTGTTACTTCGGTCTATGATTCGGTGATAATACTGCGTATGATCGCCGAAGTTCTTCAGTTTTGTCATTCGCAAAACATCATTCACCGTGATCTTAATCCGTACAACGTCTATCTGACCGGAGCTTTTGAATCATTGCGGCTGACCGGCTTCGGTGTACCCTTTCTGAAAGACTTTTCCAAAATAGAATCGAATTTTGAGAGTCTGGAAATTTTCGCTTACGTTTCACCGGAAATCTATGGTGTTATTCCGCATAACGTTGATAGACGTTGCGATATTTATTCTGCGGGTATCATGCTTTATCGAATGCTGACAGGTGTTCTGCCATATAAAAGCGAGTCCGTCAGCGGTATTATTCACCAGCATCTTGCAGTATTGCCGGTTAAACCGTCTAAGCTTAATTCGCGTGTTTCAGCGGATCTTGATGCCATCGTCATGAAAATGATGGCGAAAAACCCCGAGGAGCGCTATGATGGTGCAAGCGCTTTGATAAAGGATATAGACCGTTTTCTTGGTGTGCGATCTCCCGAAACAAAGGATCCTCTAAAAAAAAGAACTCGGCTTATCAATCATGAAAAAAAATTCGGAATGGTTCGTTTTCTCTATGACCGGATGGAATCGGCGTCCGGAAATATCGTGCTTGTTTCGGGAAACGCCGGTTGCGGAAAAACGCGTTTTATAGAAGAGGCTGCCTGTTATGCTACTGTGTCCGGAGCGCTTGTATTGTATGGAAACTGTCAGCATGGTGAAAACAGGGAACCCTTTGCTCCTGTAATTGAGTGTTTCAACAGTTACCTTGATCGGCTCAAAAACTTGAGTGAAATCAAGAAGGAACAGATTTGTTCCGCGATTCAGTTCATCGAGAATCCGGCCGCTCTTGTATCATTGAATTCTGATTTTATCAAATTCTGTCCTGACATACTTGAAGTCAACGAGACTGAACGCAGTGAAACAAAGTCAATAATTTCACTGATAGATTTTTTCAGAGCAGTTTGCGAGTTTGAAAGGGGAATCGTTTTCGTTATCGAAGATCTGCAATGGAGTGATGAAAGTACGCTTCGTTTCATCGATCAGTTCAGTTCGACTATTTACAGCACGAAGATAATGATTATAGCCTCATACCGGTCATCTGATGTGAACGGTAATGCCTTTTTTGAAAATTATCTCGAACGTTGGGTTCAGTCACGACTTCTATTCACTCCGATAGAAATCCCCCCCCTTTCACAATATAATCTGAAACGCTATCTCGGTGAGTTGCTGGTGAGCGATTACAGGCGGGTTAGCGCTCTCGGTGATTATCTTTACGGAGTAACTTCGGGAAATCCCTTTCATCTTCGCGAACTGGTTCGTCAGTTTCTCGAAGAGGATGCGCTTTTTCAGAAAGAAGGCATATGGGATCTTCGCCCGGAAAAAAGAGAGGCGATAAGAGAATCTGATTCGGTGATAACCATTCTACTGCGCAGGATTGATTCCTTTTCACCGGAAGAAATTTTCGTTATTCACGTGGCTTCGGTGACCTTGCGTGATATCAATGCGCAAATTCTGATTCATCTGTGTGCAATGGAACCTTCTGTTGTCAACAAAGCGCTCGAAAATGCGGTTGATGCGCATATACTCGAACACAAAACTGAACCTGCCGAATATTCGTTTACCTATAACAGGCTGGCGGAAATGCTCTACAATCGTTTCGAGGAAAGGCAGAAGTACCACCTGCTTGCAGCCGAATACTATGAAAAAAACATTTCCCAAAAATATGAGAAGAGCGTTTATACTATATTCTATCATTACAAGAAGGCCCACTGTTCCGACAAAATGCTCGAGTATGCTCCGCTCGCTTCACGTCTCTCCAGAAAAAAAACCGGTTGGGAAGACGCGATGGAATATAACGATACGGAATTCTCTCTTCTGGCAATGCGCGGAGAAACGGGTACTGCGCGATATTTGCGGTGTTTGCATGAAAGAGGAGAACTGCTTTTTCTGCAGAACCGTATTGCCGAGGCGAAAGCTTGTTTTGAACAGCTTCTTGAGATGACAGGTGCCAGAAGAGCCAGGGCGCGTATTTATAAAAATTTGGCTCTTTTATGCGCCCGTTCCGGTGACTTTATCCATGGCAGAAATTACGCCAAAAAAGGGCTGTCCCTCTGTTCTTACAGGTACTCATCAGTGTTTTGGCGTTTTGCTCTTATCGGCGATAAGCTGGTTGCCGATCGAAACAGAAAAAAAGTGGATCACCGGGTCTTTTTTGATTACCGTCTTGCAGCTGAATTGTATCATCTTCTTGTCTTTTTCGCCTCACAGTGGAACGATCGTAACATTATCCGCGATGCCTTGCGTGCTTATTCTGCGGCAAAGAAACGTTTTGCCGGGTCAAAGCATTATTTCGTCGCTCACAAGGATCTCGCGCTCGCTTTTATGACAAGAGGTATGACCGGACGTGCGCTCGATTTTCTGTATCATAATTATGAAGCCGAGAAAAAAATCGGAAATGATACCGGTTGCGGCAAAGCGCTGCAGCTCAGCGGACATGCCTTGCTGTACTCCGCGGATTTCGCCGCGGCAAAAACCGCATTCAGCGAGAGCCTCGAGAATTTCGAACGTATAGGGGATCGATTCGAATCACTGTGTTCACTTATCGGCTATATCCAGTGCGAATATTTTCTTTCAAATTACGATATCTGCGCAACGGAGATGCCGTCGCTCGAAGAGGAAGCCCGCGTCATTCAGGATGCCTATACGATGCATCTGCTGATGCTGCTTCGTGCGCGTGTTTTTTTTGAAAAGGGTGATTTCGAGCGAGCGCTTGAGATCGCAACCAGGGCTCTGGGCAGTGCCACCGAACACTTTCTTACCATGATCACCTGCATGGCCAATGCCGAAATCGGAAGAATTCATCTCGCACAACGTGATTATGACCGTGCGATCGACTATATCGAAGCGGCTGTTGAGGGGGTTGAATCATCCAGTTATCCGGCCTGGAACACTGTGTACATCTATGTGCTGCTCGCCGATGTTTATGTTGAAAACTACCGTACGCAGAAATTCGCCGCAGAGGGGCGGGCAACACGCCGCTACAGCCGCATTGCGATAAAGCGGGCATGTACGTGTGCGCTGCGAATGACAAAGAACTGGCCGGCCTGGTATCCTGAGGCTCTGCGAGCAATGGCGGTGTATCACTCGATTTTTACAAATTCGGACCGATCGAGCCGTTATTTTGAAAGAGCAGCCTCGATCGCCACCGCGAACAAGCGGCAATATCAGATGGGTCGAATATACTATTCTTATGGAGTTATGCTTTACAGTCACGGTCGTATCGATATCGCCAGAGTGAAACTGGAAATGGCCTTTCATCTTTTCAACGCTATCGGCTCGGTAGAATACAGAAAGCGGACAATGTCGATTCTTGAATCTCGCGATGATGTTTCACCGATGCAGCGAATGCTGACAAAGGAGAGACTATCGTCCATTATCCGTGTCAGTCAGGAGCTCTCTCGAATACTCGATCCCGACATTCTGCTGGGTAAAATTGTAGAGAGTGCGCTTGAGGTTACGGGAGCGCAGAACGGATACATCTTCCTGCTGAACGAATACACCGGAAAACTTGAGCTCAAGACTTCAAAAAATTCCGTACTGCAAAGCACCGAAGAGCTCTATCTTTTTGAGGTTATTGAACACACATTTACGAGCGGACGCTTTTTCGTTACGGGAAACGCTTCAACTGACGCCAAGCTTTCGCAAAATGGACTGGTTAGAAAGTACGCGCTCAAATCCATACTCTGCCTTCCAATTGCGACGCATGAAAAGCGGCTCGGCGTTCTCTACCTCAACAATCAATTCGCCGCAGAGGTCTTCAGCGAGGATGATTACGATCTGCTTTCTGTCTTTGTAACACAAGGGGCGATTTCATATGAAAACGCCGCCATGTATCACGAATTGGAACTTCGAGTTCAGAAGCGCACCGAAAAGCTCAATCGCGCCTATGAGGCGATTCAGTCGGCTTATCAGGATCTGCGTGATAAGGAGTCAATAATACGCGAGGATCTGCTGATGGCTAAACGGGTGCAGACGAGCATTCTGCCCTCGACAGATAGCCTTGAAGGGTTTACTTTCTGCACCAGATATCTTCCCATGAGTGAAGTGGGTGGTGATTTCTATGATATTGCCGAACTGGCTCCGGGGTTGGTGCGCGTATTCATCGCCGACGCGACGGGTCATGGTGTGCAGGCGGCCCTCGTGACAATGATAATTAAAAGTGAATATGAAAAATTAAAATATCTACTTAGTCCCGGTGATGTTTTTCAGGCTCTTAACGCCGTGTTTACGGAGGGATACTCCCACGTGGGTATCATGTTGACCGCGGCACTTTTCGACATAGACAAAAATCAGGGAAAAATCAGCTATGCCTTCGCGGGTCATCCGGCACAGATAGTGATAGATCGCAATTCTGTAATGCTTTTGAAATCATCGGGAAGAATGCTCGGGGCGCTGAATGAAGGCCGCTGGGAAAATGCCGAAATACCGATATCCAAATCGGCAAAGATGATATTTTTTACCGACGGGCTCTATGAACAAATCGATGAAAACAGGCATGAGTTCGGCGAAGGGCGACTGATCGAAGTTGCCGAATCGGCGAAAGGGCGTCCTGTTTCCGAAATTATCGAAATACTGACTTCAACGCTTGACAATTTTACCGCAGGCAAGAGAATCAATGACAATGACGACATCACCATAATCGGCATCGAATGTCATTGAAAACCGCCAGGCAGGGTTTTCATGAAATGTGAGGGCTTCGTATGGATAACAGCGTTCTGACCGTCACAGAATTGTCACAGCGGGTAAAAGGCGCGGTCGAAAAAAATCCGGCTTTGGAGAATGTCGCCGTTCGCGGTGAGATATCCAACATCACCTATCACGGATCAGGACATATATATTTCAGTCTGAAAGACTCAAACTCACTGGTAAATGCGGTTTTTTTCAAATATGCCAACCGTTCGCTTGATCTCAAGCTCACCGAGGGTATGAGCGTTGTCGCAAGCGGTTCAGTTACCGTTTATGAAAAACGCAGCGCGTACCAGATTATCGTTAAGGCGGTCTTTCCCGAAGGGGCGGGCGCGCTGCAGCTGAAAATCGAGGAGCTGCGAAAACGTCTGTCGCAGGAAGGGCTTTTCGATCAATCGCGAAAACGTGCGCTTCCATCTTTGCCCGCGACAATCGGTGTAGCCACTTCCCCGACCGGAGCGGCTTTCAAGGATATCGTCAAGGTTATATCACGACGTTTTCCCGATGTCCGTATTCTGCTCGCACCGGCGATAGTGCAGGGTGAGGGTGCGGTTGCCTCCATTGTCGCGGCGATACATGAGCTCAATCGTGAAGTGCATGATGTTGATGTCATCATCGCGGGTCGCGGCGGCGGTTCTTTCGAAGACCTTGCCGCTTTTTGTGAAGAGCCGGTGGTGAGGGCTTTCGCACAATCCCGCGTTCCGATCATATCGGCAGTCGGTCACCAGATAGATCACCCGCTGTCCGATGATGCCGCCGACGTGTATGCGCCGACACCCTCGGCCGCCGCCGAAATGGCCGTGCCCGTCAAGGATGAGATCTACAAAAAAATCGATTTCTACTCGAGAATTCAGTCGAACGCGATAGAGAACATGGCCGAAAAGTACCGACACCGCATTGCAATTGCTACCGGAAAGCGTGCATTTGCTCATCCCTTTACTCTGATCGAGACCAGGCAGCAGCAGCTCGATGATATGCAGCGCTTGATTGCTGGTGCAATACAAAAAAAAATTCAATCGGCCAGGGAAAAACTTAAAACATTTGAAAATTGCGGCCACGTGATTACACTTGCAATCGTTCAGAAGAAGAACGCATTCGGACTGCTCGCAGAGGCGCTTGACAAGCTTTCTCCCCTCAAGACTCTGGCAAGGGGATACACGGTCGTTCGCAACAGTGAAAACGGACAGCTTGTTCGTTCGGTATCCGGATTCGATACCGATGATACGCTGTCGCTGCTTTTTTCTGACGGAAAAGCCTTGTGCAAGGTCCTCGAGAAAAGGGAGGGAATCTTTGAAAAAGACTAAGACAGCGGCACAGAATTTTGATGAGTCATTGTCTCGACTTGAAACAATTGCCCGCGAACTGGAGTTGGGAGACCTTTCACTTGAAGAGTCTCTGGAATTGTTTGAAGAAGGAATGACTCTTTCTAAAGTGTGTGTAAAAAAACTTGAAGAAGCCGAGAAAAAGATTGAGATATTGCAAAAGGGCGGAGATGCCTCAGTGAAAGCTCTTGCCGTAAAAGTCGACGCTGAAACCGGCGAGATAGAAGACGATGGAGAATTACAGGGTTCACTTCTGTAAATTAATGAAACGATGAAACATAATAAAAGACTGTTTTATTGCCGTTTTTCCGCAACACTGATTGTTGTCCTATTTGGCGGTCTGCTTTTGACGTGTTTTTCATCCTGTAAACGCGGCCCACGACTTGAATTCTGTGTTAAACCCGCTGAAGAGGGCGCCGCGGTCAACGATTGCGGTACAGTATTCACCACCGGTGAATTCATGATCCGATACAATAAACTTGCGGCTAATCACGGAAAAATGGAGCTTTATTTTTACGACACACAGGACGAGGACAAGACTCCACTGGATATTATCCCTGTCGAGCCTGATTCCGAAGGCAAAACTTTGCTTTACGAGATGGCCATTTATGATGAAGGTTCTTATCGTTTTGAGCTTCACGGGGAAAAGGGAAAAATCGCAGAGGGAACGATCTCTATAGTGGAAAAGCGTAAAACGCTGATTGATGAAGAAGAATAAAAACATCGATTACAGCAAATACCGATCGCAAATCATCGGAGAAAAACAAAAAAACCGGAAGGCGTATGTGCCTTCCGGTTTTTTTTGCGCTTATTAATCTTGCGGTGGTGTGGAATCGGAATCCTTGTCGGCTTTTGCGGCCTTTTCCGCACGGTTAAGCTCCCGTTCCTGCAGCCAGAAAATGACCGCCAGAGCGATTGCTCCCACGACAATCGCCGAGTCCGCAATGTTGAATGCCGGCCACTTGAATTTGCCTTCGATGCCTATGTAGATAAAATCGACAACTCCCGGTCTGTTCATCAAGCGGTCGAGAATGTTGCCAACCGCTCCTGAGAAAACGAGTCCCATAGCCAAACAGAAGAAATCCGTTTTTTGCTTTTCGTAAAGATAAAAACCGATCAGTACAAGAAGAACGATTATTGAAATAATCAGAAAAAGAGTTTTTTTCCCGGGCAGAATACCGAAAACCCCGCCCGTATTGTAAATCTTTGTCAGCTGAACAAATGTGCCGATAACATCAACACGGTCGTGTTCGGCAATATTGAGTTCAACGAGAAACTTTGTGTAAATGTCCAGCGCAAGCAGCACGACGAACGTACCCGCGGCTATCAGATGTTTTTTCATAAAACTATTCTCCCATTAGTG
>JAEWVL010000449.1 GCA_023396665.1 Spirochaetota bacterium | reverse complement strand
AATCAATACAGAACTGAGAATGAACAGAACGCAAGACTGATTCGCGATACAAGGGATGTTCAGCTTGCAGTTCAAATGCAGTTTCAGATGATCAAGAACATTCTGCTGGATACCGAACATCAGGTGGCCTACCGCAGATATTTCTACCGGCTTTCGAAATACTCTTCTTCCATTCAGGACAGGCTTTTCAATCTTAAAAACGCGACAGTGCAGGACAAGGATCTTTCGGCGCGAATTGGCCGCTTCAGGGTCTTTCATGAAAAGACAACACAAAGATGCATGGCTCTGATACATAATGAAGCGCCCGGCGATATCGCACTGCTTCTGCTTGATTCATATGAAGAAGCCGCGGCGGATGAGATTGCGGTGATAAGCGAGTCGATAACGATGAATGCGGAGCGGCAGATAAGCCGTATCACTTACCGGTATTACAGCACTGCCGTGATTCTGTTTGTCATACAGCTCGTGGTATCACTCGTTTTGTGTTTTCACATAATTGCGGTGACAAAACGAAACCAGAAAGAAGTGCTTGCCCTGACGGAAAAGCTGAACAGCTATCTTCCGCCGCAACTGATACGATCAATCATCAGAAATAAGGGTGTCGACGGAGACAGGATCAGTCGAAAATTCGTTACCGTTTGTTTTACCGATCTGTCCGGATTTACGGCACTTACCGAAAACTATCCCGCCGAGATAATCAGTGCGATTCTCGATGAATATCTTGTCGATATGTCGACAATCGTACACGCATGGGGCGGGATGATCGATAAATTTATCGGTGACGGAATAATGATAACATTCGGCGCCATCGAACACAGTGACAGTGAGAGTCATGCTGTTCGCTGTGTCGCGATGGCGGTGGCGATGCAGAACAGGCTGCATGAGTTGAATCAAAAATGGGAAAAACAGGGCAGTGATTTTAGCCTGTCACTTCGCATAGGCATCAACTCAGGCTATGCTGCGGTGGGAAGTTTCGGTCCTGACGAGCGGCGGGTTTTCACGGTGATAGGAAGTGTTGTCAACAAGGCCTCAAGAATAGAGTCTCTCTGTGTTCCCGGAAGAATTCTTATAGCCAGCGCAACAAACGATCTGATCGGCGCTACTGTGAAAACTTATCCCGTTGTAAAAGAGAATGTCAAGGGCTTAAAGGAGCCATTGCTTCTCTACGAGATCCGGGATAAGGAGTGTAATTTTTTCAAAAATAGCAATGGAGAGCCGATCACTGATACAAGCCGGATCATCGAAGAAAAACAAGCGGTATAGACGAGGTGAAAACCGGAGCCTTGTCTTATTACAAGCAGAATAATTCATCGAGCGGTTTTCAGTTATCAGAAAACTGCCGTGTGAAATGCATGACATCTAATTTTCTTATTGAACTCAAACAGCAAAATTTGTCGAGTCATGCAGTTTTATATCCTTGTATTTGTCTTCGAAGCCCCTGAGAGCCCAGACAGTCGGGAAGAGAATGACCGTTCTGCCGAATTCATCAGCGGCGAGGGCACACCCGTGAGGAAGAATGAAATCAGATTTCTCAAGTTCCTGCGGGGTTTGCACCCATCGAAGAACGGTCCAGTTTTTCATTTCGAGGCGGGTCTCGACATTGTATTCGTCTCTCATGCGGTACTGCAAAACCTCAAACTGCAGCGGGCCGACCGCACCGAGCAGGGGCAGATTCGTGATTGAGTTTTGCAGGGTGAAAGACTGAACGATGTCTTCGGCAAGAAGATGATCGACGCCTTTGCGGAAAGATTTGTAGCTTGAAATTGAAACGTTCTGTAATACCGCGAAGCACTCGGGCGCAAAACGCGGAATTTCATGAAAGGACAGGGAGGGATCCGAACTGATCGTATCCCCCACCTTGAAGTCGGCGTTCGAGATAAAACCTAAAATATCGCCCGGGTAAGCCGTGTCTACGGTTTCGCGTTCTCTGCCGAAGACGTTATGCGAATTGGAGAGCCGGACATCCTTGCCGCTGCGAGTGTTTACCGCCATCATGTCGCGCTCAAATCGACCGGAACAGAGTCGCGCGAAAACCATCTTGTCGCGATGCTGCGGATTCATGTTCGTCTGGATTTTGAAAACGAATGCGGAAAAAAGCGCTTCGTCCATGGGAACAAGTCGCTCACCCGCACGCCGCGCCACCGGTTCGTTCGAGAAGTCGAGAAAACCGTTCAAAAAGCGTTCGACTCCGAAGTTGTTCGCCGCACTGCCGAAGAAAACCGGAGTGGTGTTTCCCTTGTGAACCTGCGCCAGGTCCAGACCCTGATGGGCGCCGTCGAGCATTTCGATTTCTTCGACAATAGTGTTATAGGAGACTTCGCTGAGAAGTGCTTTTACAGAGGGGTCGTTGATACTGTGAACTGACAGCGGAGCCTTATAGGCGCCGCCCGGTGTTTTCTCGAACAGGAACACCTCATTGGAAAGACGATCGTAGACTCCCTTGAAAAAGGGGCCGCTCTCCAGAGGCCAGGTGACCGGATAGGCGTGAATGCCGAGTACCCGTTCGATTTCATCAAGAAGGGTCAGCGGGGATTGTGCCGGGCGGTCAAGTTTATTTATGAAGGTGAAGATGGGGATGTCGCGTTTGCGGCAGATTTCAAACAGTTTCAGTGTCTGGCTTTCTATTCCCTTTCCGGCATCGATGACCATTATTACGGCATCGACAGCTATGAGTACGCGGTAGGTGTCTTCTGAGAAGTCTTTGTGCCCCGGCGTATCAAGCAGATTGAGATGATAACCGCGATATTCAAATTGCAATAATGTAGAAGAGATGGAAATGCCGCGCTTTTTTTCAAGCTCCATCCAGTCGGATGAGGTTTCTTTCTGTTTTTTTCTCGCAGTGACCGATCCGGCAAGCTCTATCGCGCCGCCGTAAAGAAGCAGTTTTTCTGTCAGTGTGGTTTTTCCGGCATCGGGATGTGAGATGATGGCGAATGTCCGCCGCTTTTTTATCTCTTCTGCTATTATCGGGTCTGTCATTTCGGTCTTGCCTTTCGCGTGAAATATAATGGTGCAGCCCCGGTATCGACCGGGTGCAATCTATACGATCTGCAAGAGTCGAAAGCTCATCGTAAATTGTCACTACATTTTTTATGAATTTTTACGCGTTTCTATGCGTTGTTATGCGTCTGTTCAGCGGTCGTAGCCGAGAGCGCTCAGCGCATAGCCACCAGCCCGCTGTTCAAAAAGAAAATAATATTTAAGGGGCTTTGTTTTTGAATAAAAAAATATTGAGGATGGATTTCTGCTGATACGTTCCGTGTCGATATCGGAAAGTTTGAGATATCGCGAAATATTGAGGGGGGATATTCCCCATAAGAGCCGCCCGTTGTCGAAGCTGATCTGACAGGGTGATATTTGCTCCAGAAAAGAATAGTTATCCTCCCGTATGCCTCGTATGAGTTCTTCTTCTATCTGCTGCATCGTCAGTGAAGGAATGCTTCGCTTCTGACAGGTGATGATTTTGATGCGGTTATCGGCGTAGTCTGCGTAGATGCCATAGCAGTCTTCGGCGAGCATCTCACGCGCTTTGGGGTACTCTTTCATGATGTGCCTGTATGTATGAATGGCTCTTTGCGAATCTCTTTTTTCCAGGCGAAGTGCATTTGCGTAGAGACTGTCGGGGCCATTTCGGTAATCACTCAGAAAACCGCTGAAGACCCAGCCTTTTTGTCCTTCCTGTTTCGAAAGGTAACCGTCATCGACCTGTACCCAATAGCCGCGTATGCCGTTTACAATGACCGGCTGTTCTAGTCGTGAATAGACGGTAAGGCGGTCGCCGCGGTATTTGCGTACAAGTACTCTTCCGTCGACGCCGGGGCTGTCGCGTACAGCTAGCGCAGGGGTTGCGACGATTCGTTGATATGAAGCACTCTGCGTGAACGCCGATTCGATCGAAAAGAGGAAAAATATGAAAATAAGAGGAATTTTTTTTAGCAAACGGCTTTTTTCAAACGTCATATAGTAACCTCAAATTCTTCGTTCACAGTGGGGAATCAGTCTCATCCACATTGCCTAAACGACACCGCCCAAGTCAGAGACGGACTTAAGCAGGAGACTGTTAGAGTAAACAATGTAAAAAATTTTTTTGGAGATTTAAGTTGATTACCACTCTTAATTTATCGGTTTTTTTGTTGGATTATGTAAAAAACAGGCTTGAGCGGATTGATGTCGGCGTAAAGGATTTTATTCTTCTGTGTCTGAAGAGAAAGGTTCGGGAACGATATTCGGCCGATTATAAATTTTTCAGAGCCGCTGTTTTGTATCAGCCCAAAGGCGGGGGCTATGTCAGGGTCAAGGTCGGGTTTTCCTGGGATGAGTATGATGCCAATCTTTTGTGCCGTTTTGTCTGGAAAATTTCTGTTTCCAGGCTTGCTGCAATGGCTGTGCATGAATATGCTGATGAAATCATAAAGGAACTTAACGGTGAAAAGGTAGTAAAGGATAACTCAACGGGGCAAGAAGTATTTATTAGAAAAATTAATAAAATAAATATATACAACAATGGTAATATTGTTGATAAATATCAAATAACACTAACACACCCACCGGAGAGATAGAAAAACCAGGAAACCGGGACCAGAAGAGCAAATTTTTGATTGAACACAGGTCATAGGTGTATTCATCTGAAAAAAACGGAAACTGGCGGATACATGAATATAGCACAGCTGGCAACATATTTGAAAGAAGATGAAGCGTTCATGGCAAATGTAAGCACATGGGTGACAACGGACGCCAAACCCGGACGCTACGAAGACTTTCCAGACCGCCTGGATACGCGCCTCGTCAGCTATTATAAATCCAGGGGGATCGGCTCGCTCTATCTGCATCAGAAGCTCGCTTTTGACAGTGTCAGTGCGGGGAATGATACCGT
>JAEWVL010000439.1 GCA_023396665.1 Spirochaetota bacterium | reverse complement strand
AATACTAAGATAAGGCTTTCGGCTGTCCATTTCGTCAACTGATTTTTCCGGAGCCGCTTTTGTGCGGCGTTTTCGTGTGAGCGGAGGATACTGAAAGATTCTTGACTGCTTAGTATAAAACTTGTATACGGGAATCTGTAATAGCTAACACCGGCAGAAATTTTCACATCTGCTGCCGGAATATTCGAGTTTCGAAGATTTGTTTATAGAGCTTCCCGATATGTTATTGGCTTCGTCTTTGATTTACTGTGACGCTACCGTCACAAGGGCTGCTGATTAGAAATAAATTGTCTGGGGCAGATGATGCGATGAAATTGCTTGTCTTCATTCTCAATAACGAAGAGTATCTTGAAGAGGTTCTCGAAGCCTATGTGGAAGCCGGTGTGACCGGCGCCACCATCATCGACTCTGAGGGCATGGGGCGCTTTCTCACCTACGAAGTTCCTCTCTTCGCCGGATTTAAAGAGTTCATGAAGGGAAACAAGCCCTATAATAAAACCATAATTTCGGTCATAAGAAGTGAAGAGGTTGTTGAACGCGTCAAAGCGCTGATTGACGGTATCGTCGGCGGTCTTGAGACCCCTGGTACGGGGATACTTTTTACAATACCGGTTGACTGGGCTGCGGGTCTGGTTACGGAAGAACAAGAGGTGTGAGATGGGTGTGATTTGCAGCAGACTTGTTCCCGATTGTATTGTGCTTGATCCGCCGGGAGAAAGTAAAAACGAAATTATTCACGCGCTTGTTACACGACTCGCCTCTCTCGGACAGGTGAAAGATGTTGAACGGCTGTGTACCGATATAATCGCGCGCGAAGAGATGATATCGACCTGTATCGGTTTCGGCTGTGCCGTGCCCCACGCGCATTCCGCAGCTGTCGACACAACGCTGATCGCCGCCGCCCGTCTTTCACCCGCGCGAGATTTCGCCGCCATCGATGGCGAGGCGGTGTCGCTGGTGTTTCTTCTGGCTGGTCCGCGTAGCGATGCGGGCATGCACATGAAGCTTTTGTCCAAACTCGCGCGGCTTCTGCATGACGAGTCGTTCAGAACATCTCTCCGTTCGGCGCGGGATCGTGATGCGTTTTACCGCATCATCTGTGACAGAGATGTGTAAGATGAAGGTTCAGAGACGCTGGGCTCTATTGCGATTTCTTATTACCGCTGCAGCCCTGTTTGTGCTGTGGGTCGTGTTTACCGCCGATATATCCCTTTTTTCGCTCGGGGCAGGGCTTACCGGTTCGCTTCTGGTCGCTGCTCTGACCTATGCTGTGTTCATTCCGGATCATCAGGCCAATCTGCGGTTTTTTCTGCCTCGCCTTATCCCCCTGCTGGTGTTTCTCCCGAAGATGCTGTACCTTCTGTACCGCTCGAGCGTCATCATGCTCGTGGCTGTCGTTCGCGGTGAAGCCAGCCCGCGAATCGTTTACTTTCGCACAACGCTGCGCTCCGACATTGCCAGAGCAGTGCTGGCCTCCTCTATCACCTTTACCCCCGGTACGATCACCCTAGACCTGAATGACGATCACCTGATCGTACACTGGTTTTTTTCCGATACCACGCATGCCAAACTTGCGGGTGAGCGTGTCAAGGGTTCCCTCGAGCGTACCATTGCGGATATCTGGTTATGACGGCTCTCATGCTGACAGTGATGCAGTTTTTTCTGCTACTATGCGCCGTTTGCTGCGTTGTGTTTTTTTTGCGCGGGCCGGGCGCTGCGGAGCGACTTGTGTCGCTTAACGTGCTTTCGGGAGTGGTACTTGCCTTTCTGGTTCTGCGGGGTGTCGAACGGGGCAGCGCGCTTTATCTCGATGTGGCGCTTGTTTACGACATATTCGGTTTTCTGGGGTTTCTTGCGATCGCGCGTTTTCTCAGGGATCGCGTGATGGACGGAGGGGATGACAGTGACTGATTCGGGGGGTAATCGATGATATTGCTTGTTCGTGAAATTCTGGCGTTTTTGGCCTTTGCGAGCGCCATTGTGTTCGGAACGGCGGGTATCGTCGGGCTTTTCAGATTTTCTGATCCCTACATGCGTCTTCAGGCGGGATCTTTGTGCGGAACAACCGCTGTCGTTTCGGTTTTCACCGGCGCCCTTCTTCTGACACACAGTATTCATATCGCCGCGCGCATCATCGTCATTATGCTTTTTTTTCTCGTGTCATCACCCACCGCCACACATATCGTCGCGCGCTTCTTCTGGAATTCCGGTCTCGTGCCGCAGCGTCAGAGTCTGCGGCGGCGCGGCACAAGGCAAAAACCGCATGTGGAGAAAATTCAATGACAGTGATACTGCTCGTGCTGATTTTAGTTCTGTCTCTTTTCACGCTTTTGTCACCAAATCTTATACATGGGGTCTTCGCACTCTCGGGAGTGAGTCTTCTGTCGGCGGTTTTCTTCTATATTCTCAACGCCCCCGATGTCGCGATTACCGAAGCTGCGGTCGGCGCGGGCGTATCGACCGTCATCTTTGTGGGTATTTTGCGTCGTTGCGAAAGCGGCGGCGGGAGGCTCTGATGAGTGCAATAAAAACTGTCGCATCGCAGCTGCCGGTGTGCGCGTCGATGATCGTACTGGCGCTCGTGTGCGCTCCCGTGTTTCTCTGCGATACGCCCTGGCCGCATATCGCACGCGACTATCTCGAACACTATGGCTGCGGCGAATCGGGCGCGCAGAACCTTGTCAGTGCGATCTACCTCGGTTACCGTGCTTTCGACACTTTCGGAGAGACTATCGTACTTTTGGCTGCGCTTTCGGGTGCGATTGCCATTCTCAGGGCGGCCGGTGCCTTTGAAGTGAAGGACGGGGGAGCTGCGAATGATTCTGTTTTTGTCATTCACGGTGAAAAGCGCCGCAGCCATGCCCTGCGCACCAACCTCGTCGAAACCTTAAGCGGCAAACTGGGTCCCGTCGTTCTTCTGTTCGGCTTTTATCTGATGCTCTACGGTCATCTTTCACCCGGAGGAGGGTTTCAGGGCGGGGTCGTGATCGCGTCAGGTATCGTGTTTCTCGCGCTGGGCAGCCGTGCAGACTCGATGCCCGGCCTTGTGCGCGAGGAGAATCTCGAGCGTCTTGAATCGCTTTCCTTCTTCATGCTCGTATGCGCTTCACTGAGTGCGCTTTTTCTCGGGGCGGGGTTTTTCGACAATCCTCTCAGAAGCGCCACTTCAAACGGTGTGGCCTTCATCATCATTCTTAATACTATCATCGGTCTGAAAGTCGGCGCGG
This sequence comes from Spirochaetota bacterium, assembly GCA_023396665.1. GTDB lineage: Bacteria > Spirochaetota > UBA4802 > UBA4802 > JAFGJZ01 > JAEWVL01. The sequence goes on along the minus strand of JAEWVL010000439.1, from coordinate 6,948 downwards.
GCATTGGATATGTCTGTATCAAGGTTCTCGGGAAGGTGGTCGAATGACCGAGCGCGTTCTTGTCATGCTGCTGTTTTCCGCTGGTTTCTGGGGAATTCTGACTCAGAAGAATCTGATTAAAAAAATATTCGGTCTCAATATCATCAACTCTGCGGTCGTTCTTCTGTTTGTTCTTGAGGGCGGCCGTATCGGAGATAATGCGCCAATTATGGAAGAAGGGCTTCGCGCCATCGTCGATCCTCTTCCGCAGGCGCTGATGCTGACCGCGATCGTCATCGGATTGTGCGTCAACGCGCTCGCGCTGTCACTGGCGTACCGGCTGTACCGTCATTGCGGAAGTTTCGATATCGATCAGATACGGCGGCATATCGATGATGAATGATCACTCTCTTGTATTCGCGCCCGTATATCTTCCTGTAGCCGCTGCGGCGCTGGCGCTTGTCGCCCGCGCTTTTTTTCGCGGGCGGGCCTTCACCGTGTGTGAAAGCGCGGCGGCCTTTGTCGGGCTGGCGCTGCCCTGGCTGGCGCTTGCCGGGCTTTTCCCCTCGATACGCGAAGGACACGTGTTCATGGGAGCGATCGGAAGTTGGGGCGGGGGGCTTGGCATACACTACCGCTTTGATGCGCTTGCCTGGCTTGTCAATGTACTGGGACTCACGCTCGGCGGCGCTTCATGGCTGCATTCGCGGCGCAAAAACGGCTGCTCGCGGCTTTTTACAGCGATGTTTCTGATACAAAGCGCATCGCTTGCGGCCGCCATCATGACTGCTGATATTTTCAATCTGTATGTCTGTCTCGAGGTGATGGGCATCACCTCATACGTGCTGATCGCCGAATCGAAGAAGCCCGGCGCGGCGCTTGCGTCCTTCTCGTATCTTATGGTGAGTGCGGCGGCCATGGTCTTTTTTCTTCTGGGGCTCTACGGTCTGTATCGCCTGAGCGGCTCCCTGTCATACGACGCGATAGCAGAATCGCTGCGCGCGCTTCCCGATGCGGGGGGATACACGGCCCTGATCTCGATTTGTCTGATCATCGCCTCAGTGGTGCTGCGCGTGGCGGTCATGCCGCTCTACGGCTGGCTGCCCGACGCGCACGCGATGGCGCCGCACGCCGTCTCGGCGGTCTTGTCAGGGGTGCTGATCAAAACACCGCTTTTCGCGCTCACTCGCTTTCTCGCGCTTTTTGAAGCCGGGCAGCGGGCGGGGGAACTTCTGTCTTTCGCGGGTGCGCTGAGCGCCTTTCTCGCTGCGGCGCTTGCTCTTTCGCAGCGCGACATCAAGCGTATACTCGCCTACAGCTCGATAAGCCAGATCGGCTTTGTAGTATGTGCCTGGGGTGCCGCGCTGTCTGCAGGAATACACACGAGTGCCGGCACTCTGTTATTAAGTGCTGCTTTTTTATACGCGCTCTATCATGCCGTATTCAAAGGCCTGCTCTTTTTGACAACGGGCAGTATCATTGAGGCGGCAGACGAGCGCGACATTTACCGGCTGCGCGGCGCCGCGTCCTTTCTTCGCGCACGCGGAGAAAAGCTGCCCCTGACAGCACTATGCTTCGCGGCGGGACTCGCCTCGCTTGCGGCTTTTCCGCTTTTCAGCGGCTATGCCGGCAAAACCATTCTTGTCGATTTATTCAAGGGATTGCCGCAAGAGCCGCTGCTTCTGGCGGCGGGAGGGCTGACTGTCGCCTATGTCCTGAAACTCTCACGCGTTGTTCTGCCGCTTAAACATAAGCAAAATATCGAAGAGCCCGAAACAGATGCACCCGGGCCAGGCGTAAGCGGCCATCTCGCTCAGTGTACGCTAGCACTGCTGTGTCTGGCATTCGGAGTAAGCGCGACTTATATTTACGCATTGTGTGTGCGGCTGCTGTCGGGAGGACTTTTGTCGACCCCGGTCGCCATGAGTCTTTTCAGTCCCGGCGATCTTCTCAAATTTATACTGACGCTTGCGGGCGGCATTCTGCTTTTTCTCGCCGCCTCTAGTCGTATTGTAGAGGCGCTGCAGCTTCGGCTTCGCCGGAGCTGCAGCGATTTTCAGGGACTGTTCGTATCCTTTGTCGCAGGCCTCGTGATCATGGTGCTGTGGCTTATACACTGAGTGTATAAGCCGAAGTGCCTAGAATGAACGGAAAGCCCGAACCCCTAAGGGGTAAGAAGAGTCTGTATAAGCGTCATAGTAATTATTAATATTTTTGGATAAATCAACACCGGCATTTGCACTATTAATCAATACAGACGCTTTCGTACCATTGCTTTGTTCTGTTGAAGACCAATAGTAATCACAAGTGAAGCCTCCTACCAGATGACGGTTTTCTCCCAGCTTGCTTAATTCAAACTGTGAAGGCAGGTACCAGTCATTATAGCCGCCGCCATCATGGGCTCGCGCAAGAGCGGCCGCATAGGCAGTGCCTTCGCCGTTCTGTGCGATAATTTTGTCGGTGTTTGCCGAACCATCGCCCAGTTTATATCCGGTGCCTCTCGGTACCGCTGTCGTCTTGTACGCCTCGAGTGCCCAGGGTATTTCACTGCCCTGATCCGCCATCGCGACAATGAGACCGCGCTGTTCTCCCTCGACATAGCCTTCGTCGCCGCTTTGCAGAATATATATGATTCTTCCGCCCAGAGCGATATCGCCGATTTCTCCCGCTGAAGCGGTCGCCGGAAAACTCACCGTTATCACGCCTGAATCGGCGGGGTTCGCTACGCTTTGGGCGCCTTCAACAGTAAAAAAGTTCTCACTTATTCCCGACACTGTGTAGCCTGATTTTGCCGTCAGCGTAATGGTCGCTGTATAGGCTTTCAGACCCGCGAAACGGGGCGACCATATCCAGCCGCCGTCCCAGCTGACAGTACCCGTGTACTGTTCTGTTTCCGTAATTTCCGTCACAGGCAAAGCGCCAAGTACCGGTGCCGTAAGACCGGTTATTTCGGCTATTGATATGATATTTCCATGACTACCATTACTGCCGTCATCGCAGGCAGTAAGGGCCAGTATGCCTGTCATGAGCACTATTGCCGCTGTTTTCTTGATCTTGAACATGGAATCCTCCGTTTGCTGGAATAATCCAATGAAAGAATCATCGATAGTTCGTACAAATCTGAATAATACCGGCATTGATCTAGCTTCACTTTGAAGCAGCCAATCCATGTTGTTTCAGATCATAGCGGACCGGTTGAACTTTCATCGGGTAAAACCATTAATTATCTTGATTGGAGATTATAACCTGTTGGGTGATATGGTCAACTATGTTAAACAATAACTAAACAAAAATATCTAAAATGTCATATAAGGTAGGTTTTTTGGCATAAAATGCATGTTTCGGCAAATTCATTTTGCCGAAACGACCCTGCTTAAGTCCACGATGGACTTAAGCAGGAAACTGTTAGATAATTATCTGTTGACTAAATACTTAACATATGTTGGTTTGTCTGGCGAGAGCGAAAAAGAAAACATCGGGGGAAAAGGCCACAGGCCCTTCCTTCGTCGTACTCGAGAATCCGGCTTTGATAAAGCCCCAGCAATGCGAGTTTCCCTCATCTGCACATCTGACGTCGATGAGCGTCCGTTGCGTACGCGATGCCGAAATACTCGCGATACCTTTTTTTCAATCTTCCGTCAGGGCGGGCTTTCCTTCCCCCGCCGACGATTATATCGAAAAGACGCTTGATTTCAACGAACTGATGGTACAGCGTCCCGCGGCGACCTTCTGCATGCGCGTCGCGGGCGATTCGATGGTCAATGCCGGCATCTTCGAGGGAGACATTCTCGTCGTCGACCGTTCCATAAGTCCTAAAAACAATCAGATCGTTATTGCCGTTCTCGACGGTGAGCTGACGGTCAAACGGTTTTTGACGGGGCCGGGCGGCCTTTCGCTTATGGCCGAGAACGAAGCATATCCCCCCATATGCGTAAAAACCTTGCAATCTTTTGAAGTGTGGAGCGTCGTCACTTTCATCATTCACAAGATATGAGATCGGGCGAGTGTGCCTACAGCTTCCGTTTCGAAGCGGCCGCGCGCAGCAACAGCTCGACGCGGCCCTGACCCTTCGAATAAGCTTTGCCGCCGAGCAGAAGTGTCTCGACCTTCGTCTCTTTGATCTTCTTCTTCGGCTGCGCGAGAATATTACGGTCAAGAATCACCATGTCGGCGCGCTTGCCGGCTTCAAGAGAACCCCGTTCGTTCTCGTCAAAACTCATCCATGCGGCGTTTCGCGTGTAGAGATCAAGCGCCTGCTGTATGCTGAGCGCCTCTTCCCGCACGTAATGATTGACGGCCGCGTGTATGCCCGCGATCGGATCGGGCAGGGTACAGGGCCCGTCCGATCCGCCGCTCATCATGATACCCGCTTTGGCCATGCTCTTGAGCGGCGACAGCTGCAGGGCGCGATCACCCATGATCTGCTTGAGATACGAAAGCGGCTCCTGGGCCCAGTCGAGAAAAGCCGGCTGAAGGGCGATCGCGATACCGTGCTTTGCGCAAAGATCGAGACCTTTCTTCGTCGGCAGACATGCGTGAATGATCGTGTGGCGGTGATCACGCCTCGGAAAGTCCTTGAGTGCGGCGGCAATCGCCTTTGTCGCCTGATCGAAGGCGCGGTCGCCGATCGCGTGCATCTCGATCTGCAGACCCGCACGGTTCGCGGCTTTCGCGAACTCGCAAACCTGTTCGTCCGTGTAATACAGTATACCCTTGTTTTTCGATCCTCTATAGGGGCGTGTCATGGCCGCGTCAAGCGAACCGAAACAGCCGTCCAGCGCTGTGGCGAAACAGCCGCCGATGCGCGGCAGTTTTCGCTTCTGCACCTTGGCAACATCCATCGTCTGAAAAAAAAGCCGGTAGGCGACATCGTTGCGAAGACCTTTCGCGAAGATCGATTCGAGCGTTACGTCAAGATCGGCGGGAAAGCCGACACCGCTCACCGAATGGATCATGCCGATGCCTTTGGCGGCCATGGTGTCGACGCACTCGAGCATGCGCGAGAGCGTGTCGGGAAGCGAGACGGTGGCGGTGACAAAATCGGTGATTCTGAAAAAGGCCTCCTGTGTCATCAGGCCGCTTTCGGCGTCGAAGCCTCGCTCGCGGCTGATTTTTTCGGGAAGCATTTTTAAAAGTGCGGTATTGGCGACAGCCGCATGGCCGTCATATTTTACGATGAAAACAGGTTGCCGGGGGCAGGCTCTGTCGAGCTGGGCGAGGCTGATTATTTGTTTCTCTGTAACGGAGTGCGCCGAGGCGCCGAAACCGAGAATGATCTTTTCTTTGTGCGTCTTCGCGTAGTCGGCGATGTTTTGAGACATCTCTTCGTTGTTTTGCGCGTGCCGCACATCCAGCCCGCCTGAAAACAGCGCGTGCGACATGAAGTGGATGTGCGTGTCGGCGAAGGCGGGGCATAGCGCCCTGTGTTCCAGATTTGTCATCGTGGCGTGCGAATAACACGCCGGCAGCTCATTGCCGACAAAGACGATTTTGCCATTGTCCTCGACAAGATAGCGCGCGATGGAAGCATTCGCGTCACAGGTGACGATGGTCCCCTGGTAGATTTTCATTGGTATCCCCCCGCATCTTTTTTATCTCGAATACAGTTTGCGGCGAAAATGGCCAACACAAAAAAACGATTCGCGATTTTTTTAGCGGAGGGACGGTTTTGAGAGCCTCGCCCTTTCTAAGGGAGCCGCAGCACGAGTCTGCAAGAAAATGTTGCAGCTTGGTTGACAGCCCGGCGATCTTGTGCATAGGATGTCCGCGTCGTGAAAAACAATTACAACGCGCTCATCTGAAGCGCCTGAAGCAGGATGCCCGCTCATGTCCGAAACGAACAAGGAAAATCTCATCACCAAGCGCGTTCCCTTTAATTTCGGACCGCAGCGCGGCGCGCAGGCCAATGCCCGGCTCACCGGTCCCTGCGGTGACACAATGGAATTCTGGTTTCTCATCATCGACGGGTGCATACAGTTTGCCACCTATACCACTGACGGCTGCATCCATTCGCTGCTCTGCGGCAGCGCCGCAGCCTCGCTCGCGAACGGATTGCCTCTTGACAAATTAAGCACTATTCAGCCCGAACATGTACTTGAGCTTGCGGGAGATATTCCCGAAGACAATGCCCACTGCGCGACGCTTGCCGTCAATACCATGCGCCTTGCACTGGATAAATACAGGGCCGAAAACATCAGCCCTTCTGAATAAAGCTCATCGGGTAGGGTCGCTGAGCTTTCTGGCGATTACCGCACGGCTGAACAGCACCTGCGGATGCTCGGTGATTTCGAAGCCGCATGATTTTACGGTATCGACCGAGGCGCGGAAATTCTCACGTGTCACGTGAAAACGCGGTTCCACAATCATTAGCTCGCCTTTGTTCTCCAGATGACGGCTGATCTCGTTGATGAAGTTTCTCTGGTCTGGCACTTCGTGCAGCATGTAAAAGATAAATGCAAAATCGATTCTTTCATTTTCGGGAAGCCCGATCTTATCGCTGCCGCATTTATGCAGGCGCACCTTGCAGGGCTTGTCGCAGAGCAGCGCTTTCTGGCTGACGTGCTCAAGCATCTCGCTTTGCAGATCGGCCGCGATGACCCCGCCGTCTTTACCTGCGAGACGGGCGATTTCCATGGTGAAAAAGCCCGGTCCGCAACCTGGCTCGAGCACCCGCATGCCCGGTCTGATATAGGGCGACAGAATTTTCTCCGGGTTATGAATGAGCTTTCGAAGACCCGTGTCCAGAGCCCCCGCGCGGGATGCGTGGCAAACGTGCGGCTGTGTTTTTGCGTTCATTGTGTTGTCCTGTCGATCAAGATTCGCCCTTTGTTTTCAGGCGGGGGGATACGATCCCCTAACAATCAGGACGAATGGAGCTTGATTTTATTGCATCGAATGCGCGGAAAATTCTGAACTGTGTGCTGTGAAGGCTTCAACCGTCAATATTTCATTCCGGGTCTGGTGATATAG
>JAEWVL010000371.1 GCA_023396665.1 Spirochaetota bacterium | reverse complement strand
TGCGTCTATGCGGTTTGTTATAATCGAAGTAAAGTTTTGCCGACTTCTTTTCTTGCCCAAAGAAGCGTGAGTCGGTTTATCGCACATCCTGCGCACCGACTCACCTGCGCCATCGTGGCTTACGGACAGAAAGAAATGGCACCGCTCGGCGCTTGTACCTCCATGTACGCGCCGACTATCGACATCTATGTCGTACGCTCGCCGCGGGGGCTGTCCCGCAAACTTCACGCGTTACGCTTCTACTTCTTCTTCATCTCACCGAAGTTCTTTTCGTAGCCTTGCATATTCTGTGCGAGTATCCATTTGCTGTATGCCTTCTCGCATGTCATTTAGTGCTTGACGATTACATGTTTTGTCGTTTCTTCAATTTGTATCGATTATTATTTTCTTAGCATCTGATTCAAGAGGTATTCAATGCAGATAAAGCAGGACGTTATCAACATGATCCAGCTTTTGCCGGATGACTGTGATTATGAAGATATTATGGCGGAAATCTATTTCAAGAAAAAAGTGACAAAAGGCTTACAGGATATAGAGCAGGGCAGAACTCTTAGCCATGATGAAGCAAAACGACGCCTTGATAAATGGCTTTCATGATTACATTGATCTGGTCAGAACAAGCTCTTTTCAGTCTTGAGGAAATTGTTGAATTTATTTCACGTGATTCTGAATGCTATGCTAAAAGTTTTACCGCCAAAATTATTGAACAAGTCGAGAATCTTACCGCCTTTCCGGAATTGGGCAGAAAAGTACCGGAGTTCAATGACCGGAAAATACGCGAGTTGATTTTTCATAATTATCGTATTGTCTACCTCGTAAAAGAAGATTCAGTAAACATCCTGTATGTTGGGCATTCTTCTAAATTGATACCGGAGCTTAAAATACAGTAAACGCAAGGTTACCTGGTTTATCCGTTCTTACACTATTTACTACTGACAGCTATACGGTCTACTCAGATCTTTCACTGTTGCGGCTCATAATATCCACAACACCGATTGTTATCCATGTGTTGTGCCAATGATCAGAAAAATAATAATTATTACTTCTGATAATATTTATGCAATAATTTTTTTAACCTATCTTTAGGTGCTATAACTTTTATAAATTTAAATAATACTTCTGAATATAATTGACAAATAACTATCAAGTAATTAAATTAAGTCAAATTTAAACTTTGAGGGGTTCTTTATGAATAAGATATTTTATTTGATCGCTTCTGTGTTTCTTTTGGTATGTATTGGTTGTGCTTCCGTTCCCGTATCAGAAATTCAAAACTATTCTTTCATTCAGTGGAACAGTAATTTTTCAGTAACGGCTGTTGATGGTGTTAAACCCAAAATTGAGAATGGTTATATTAAAGTTACACCGGGCGCACATACAATTGATATTCAGCAAAGCAATGGCCTCATCGCAACATTAGCAGTAAAAAGAGTGCAGGTTACCCAGGACTTCAAAGTGGGAAAGCGTTATACAATAAGCAAAGTAAATATGTCTGTCGGACACCCAAAATACAAACTGACAGAACATGATATGTAATTTTAACTGCCGGCAGTTCTATTATATATTATTGAAGTATCATTACGGTAGTAGAACATGAATCATTCGTTTTTTATTTGATTTATTCGAGATTCGAGTTGCGAAGGATTTTTTAAGATTCCCGAATGCTATTAATTCTCAGGTGCATGTTTTTTTTGAATTTACTGACAGCAAAATAAAACCGGTATTTTGGAGAATTAATAGCATTTATGACAAAAAACTTGCCGCTTCACCGCCGAAACCTCGTCAGTACTTCGTGCTCCAAACGACCACATCTTTATACGAAGGCTCTCTTTCTTCGTGCCATCTGATCGCGATTACTTTGTCGTCGGCAATACGAAAAGCGAGGTAGTTGTGCAGATCGTCCGATCGCCAGACATAGGTGTCGCCCTTGATCTTGTAGGGCTTACCCAGAGCCCTGACGACATTCTTTGAGGATGAGCCGATACCAAGACCGTTTCGCAGAGAGACGCTACTTGAGTTTACAATATATTCAGCGGTACCGCCCTGAAGCACATCAAAAGAGAATATTCTGACAAAAAGCCCTTCATATTCGAGCTCTCGAATCATGCAAAACGCGGGGTCGGCGATATTCTCTTTCTGAAGCGGACAAATCGAACGGTTCGAAAGCACCGTGCCGATGCTCGTGAAGTCATCTGAATAGTTTTTAAGAATTGTAAAGGGAAAGGGGTTATTGATAAACGCATTCCTTTCGGCCTTATCGGCACTATTCCAATTACAGCACACACAACTGAAAAATAAAATAATACAAAGTGCGACAAGGCCCGATTTTTTTGAAAAAGTAATTACATTAATGATTCTCAATGGCTCCACCGCAAACATGATTCTGCATTTCTCAAGACCTTTACGAAGATCCCAAATTGTCTCACGAAAACCGATTTTGCGACAATTACGACATTTGTAAAAACAAATTTCAATAACATTCTTTTTCACAACAGCAAAGCGCCAATTCATCATAAATAATACTGACACGATATAGCAAATGCGCTTCAGAACCACCTAAACACAAATAAGACCTTGACAAGATTCCACAACACATTATACTTTGCAATGCAAAGTCATTTGCATCACATTGTGTTGTTCAGATGGGGGGGATACGGATGAAGACGGATAGAGAACAAATTCACGCAGATCTGGACTTTATAAGGCAATTGACAGCCGATCTGCGATGCCATTTCGCCCCATACCGCCGAATTTTCATACTATGGGGGCTTTTCCTTTTCATTGCGGCCTCTTTGTCTCAAGTCGCAGTGTACATAAACCGAAGCGGCTACATTGCCCCGATTTGGCTGCTCTTTCTGTTTTGCGGCTTTGCCGCCTCGGCGCTGCTTTCGAGACAAATTCGCAAAACAGAGCACGTTACACCGGCGATGCTGCGGCAGCTGATTCTGCTTTGGGCGGGCGGTTCAGCCCTTATCTTCATCTTCTTTCTCTTGTCCTTTATTTTGCATATATTCGACCTTCAGTACATTGTCTGTCTTTCGTTTCCCGTTATCGCTCTTTGCACACTGGTATCTGCGTCATTATTCAACTCCACAACCGCATACATTATCTCTTTCGTTCTGTTTCTGGCAACCTTGCCCTCATCGCTTTTTCCCGAGTGGGGGTTTGCGTTTCAGGCGGTGATTATGGGTGGCGGTATCCTTCTTACGGGCATTAAAAAAGAATGACTAAACCCGATCTTTCAGCTCTCAACGATCTTCTTTCATCGAAATACCGCCTTGCGATCATGCGTTTGCTGTCGACGGGAGATGAATATGAATTCACCGCCCTGAAAAACGAACTGCAGCTTACCGACGGCAATCTTTCTTCTCACATGGCCAAACTCGAAGCGGGGGGACTTATCAGTGTTCACAAGCGATTCACCGGAAAAAAACCGCGAACAGCATATTTGATTACCCGAAGCGGTCTGGACGCTTACAGGGATTACCTTTCGTTTCTGAGCTACATCTTAAAGGACGGAACATTACATGAATAGAAAAGAGAACAAACCTGTCTCAAAGCATGATCGAAACATGACTTTCGCCGCGACAATCATAATCATTCTGCTTTCTGTTTGTATTCTTGGTTCCTGCGATCCGAAACATCACAACAGATACGGCAGAACGGCGGTCGATGCAGATATGATACCCTCGTTTCTGGATCAGCACAAACTCAGCGGCATAACCGGGATATCACATTCTCAGGC
>JAEWVL010000245.1 GCA_023396665.1 Spirochaetota bacterium | reverse complement strand
ATCACCGCCCGTGTGGAAATTGTTCGACCCTCAACGACGAGTTCAAAATGAGATTCTTTCTTTTCAACTTTTTCAAGCAATCCTGATTCGATGCGGGCGCCCAGGCGCAGTGCCTGATTGCGTACCGTATCCATCAGTTCATAGCCGTTCACCGGCTGCACAAATCCCGGATAATTCTCGATTTCAGATGAAACGGTCAGCTGCCCGCCGGGAACAAGCCCCTCTATTACAAGCGGATTCAACTCGGCTCTGGCAGCATAGATGGCGGCCGTAAGTCCGGCGGGACCTGTTCCGATGATTACAAGATTTTCCATGTATCGTATCTCCCTTAATTCTTTACTTTGTCACACCGAGAAAATCTCTGAATATCTGCTCAATCTGAGCCTTCGGTAAAGCTCCCATTGCCATTTGCGGTTTTCCCTGCCGGGGAATAAACAGAATACTCGGTACGCTCGAGATGCCGAACATCGCCGCAAGCTGGCGCTGCTGTTCTGTATTCACCTTGTATATCACCACTTTTCCTTTGTATTCCCGTGAGAGCTGTTCGAGAACCGGCGATAGAACTTTACAGGGTGCGCACCACTCGGCATAAAAGTCAATTACCGCCGCTTGTGTTCCCTTGTATTTCCACACCGGAGCGCCCCCTTCGGCGGGGGCGCAATCGCATATTTTTTCGCTGAACGATTTCATCGTGAGATGCTCGATCTGCACACTGTCATCGGTTTTCGCGCTTAGTCCGCTGCGAATGAAAAATACACTCAGAGCCGTTACTAAAAGTGCAAAACCCATCAATACCGTTTTGCGCTTAAGCTTTGCTGACGTGTTAGCAATGTCTTTCATAATGCACCTCTCTTTGTTTCATTGCGCGTTTTTTCAAACCTTGGCAGCGGTGACCTCTTCGATTCCGAAAATATCCTTGAACATCTGTTTGAAAACGCTCTTCGGCAGTGCACCGGCGGACATCTGCGGCTGTGCATCCACGGGAATAAAAAGTATACTCGGAATACTCGAGATACCAAACATTCCCGCAAGTTCCTGCTGCTCCTCGGTGTTGATTTTATAGATATCAACTTTACCTTCGTATTCTTTCGAAAGATCTTCGAGAATAGGGACGACCATTTTGCAAGGTCCGCACCAGTCGGCGTAAAAATCAATTACGGCCGGCTTTGAGCCCTTGAATTTCCATTCGGCCTGGCCTTCACCGCCGATTCCGCAATCACAGACTTTTTCTTTGAATGTATCGAGTGTCAGAAATTCCATAGTTAACTCCTTTTGTAATTAATGTTATTTGCACACGCTTAATACTTAGCATTATATGTGCCATAAATAATGAGCGTAATCTTCGCGCTTTTCGAGGTATTATCAGTCTTTTTGCGGTATTTTTTCAGGTTTTGATCAAATAATCAGAATTTTTGCTATATGTATGGGTTAACTAAAATATGGTTAATATTAACTACTGGTTAATGTTAATAAGTGGTTAGCATCTTGCATGAGCTTTGTCTTCTGCTGATTGCCGAAGAATACAACGTTTCTGAAAATCACAAGTAATGGCTGACTATCTTTGATTACAAGAAAGGCCTACTGGCGAAGGGGGCAGAGCGGGAACGTGAGGCTCTCCGCGCGGGCTGTCGCTCGAAACTTTCATCTTCGCAGCGTTTGTGATACTTCGGGGCTCAGGGGAAATTCTTTTTGTAGAGTCCGGCCCTTTGTCATGAGATCTTTCCTTTACTATTTGTGGTTCTACATCGTTATTGAAAAAGTTTTTTAATTTGAAGTAATGTAAAAAAAGCCCGAAGAAGTCTTCGGGCCGTATTTTATCAGATCGGAAAAAAGTAATTCAGGGCCGGCTGGTATAGACTGTGCTGTTCCAGGGGGTGGAATAGACCTCTTCGGCCTGAGTGGTGTAGCTTCTGTTTGTACCGTCCCATTGACCGTTTGAATTAACAAAACAGAATTTGAAACTTTCCGGCGCATTTGAAATAGTCACTTTCCACCAATGTTGTCCGTTAAACTGCCCCTCATAGCTCATCGTATAATCTCCGCTGATCCCGTCCCAGCAGTGAATGGTGTATGAGGCGGCCGGTCCGAACTCGCGGTAATGAACCGTTACCGTATCTGTCTGCGAAGAGCCGTCTTCGTACTTGTCTATGAAGGCCGCCATCCGGTTTCGGCCTGTCGTATTGTCGGTAACGTTGCCGATTCGCAACACGGTAAGCCCGAGATAGCTGGCCCACTGAAACGCATTGTCGATATAATCCCAGCCTGTATTCGATTCGACGCCGCCTGAAAGCGCGTTTTCCCCCTTGATCTTTATACCCTGGGCGGCCGCTTCTGCCGCTACCCAGAAGACAAGGTCTTGCGCAAGCGAATACGCGGGATAACTATTGCCGTTTCCCATCTCCAGACAGGTGAAGTGCAATGTCACGTCTCTGCCGTTTCCCAGACAGGTACTCAGAATGTTTTTATAGCCGTATCCGGTGGCGGAAGATTGAAAATTGCCGCTTGTCTCAATAAGACCGGCGGAGATCTCGGCTATGCGCGGCGTGGAAGGATCGCCCATCATCCAGTGAACGCCGGAGATTTTGATACCAAGCTCCACGTCGGCGAATTCGTCATCAAAGGCGTCAATAGCCCCCGCAATGAGCCGTTTCCCGTGCAGTTTCAGCGAGTTGTTATACCAGAAGATGAATTCTTTTCCATACTGGCTATTCTGATAATCATGATTCGCAACAAAATAATCGACATTGGACGGAACATTGATTTGGCTGAACGAGCTTATGCTTGTTCCCCATGCCGCGTTGAGGACGCTAATGTTGCCGTATTTCTGCTGCATGCTGTTCTGAAAGTCTTCCACTGCAAGACGGCCGTAGCATTGAAACGTTCCGCGGTTCGGATAGGCGCCCCAGTCATGCGCGTTATACGAGGGATAACGCAACTCGCCCGCAGTACCGCCAGACAGATTAATTTCATCAATATCGCCGGCCATATAAGCGTACTGATTTTCAAAGGCGTCCATGAATTCAATGTACTGGTCCAGAACATAGTCATCGGCCCACAGTGAAACGTATTCACCGCAATAGCTTCCCGTCTCACTCCTGTATTTCATATCGTCTTCACTGATGCCAAGTGCGCTATACTCTGTCCAAATCCAGCCGGGAATATGGCTTGTATAGTCGTCACCGACGTTGCCGCCGCATTGATGAAACGACATTATCGCTACAACATCAAGACCGGCGGCGCATATCTTCTGAAAAACCGTGTCATAATATGACCAATCGAATTGCTGGTCTGCGGAACCTTCGACATCCCCCCACCAAACGTCAACGCTGACAGCATCAACACCGATGCTTTTTGCGATCGACAGCTGATTTTCAAACGCAGGCCAGTTGGTGATATGCAGCGGAGCCATTACGTTTGCGGTGAATCCCTCTTTGGAGTATGCACTGCTTCTGTTGCCGGTATTTCCGGGCGAAACAGTCTCCTCTGAATTCTGCGATGAAACCGGTCCGCAGCTGTACAGCAGTAATCCGGTGAGCAATGCAGTTACGATGATGTACCTTTTCTTTTTCATACATTCCCCTCTAAAAGTATATAAAATGGATACTCCGGCGGATTGCTGCTGCATTGAGCGTTGATTACCTAAAGCAGCCACTGTTTTCAGCAGAAATCCACAAAAGAACCGGGAAAACGTTTTCCTGAAAAAGTATAGCAGCGGGAAATTTATTATCAATAGGGAGTGGCTATATTTTAGCAGTTTTTAGTCCAAAAAGCCCAAATGAAAACGTTTTCCTATCTATAGGATAATTTTCTTCATTTTTTTTTCCACTAATATTTGTGAAAATGCACTTTTTTATGCATTATTTGTCGATTTTTTTCCAAAAAATTGCTGATTCTTTGTTTTTGTGTCGGTCGGATTGTACGGGATGTCTGAACACAGGGACCGGAAAATGATTTAGTTATCTGCAAGTGGGTTTTTGCGTTGATTATCAATGGGACAAGTGCTTTTTTTCCGCTTCACAGTTGGTGTTTTTCTTTTCGCTTCGCGGATTGAGCAGGATGCTCGAAAATAGGCGTGAAACGCCGGTGATATATCCGCGTATACGCCGTGGGCGTCAGCGGGCTTTGATGAAAGAGTAGCATGTCGCTGTGCATGCGTAATGCAGGAGGCATAGGACGGTTCTCTGCACAGTAGGTGCAAATAAGAGAACCGTCAGGTCACAATGAAGCGACATGCGTATCTTTGGTTTGTTATAATCGAAGTTGGGTGTCTCTTCTTTTTACGCGAAAAAGAAGTGTGAGTCGGTTTGTCGTACATCCTGTCTACTCGTATATTACTGCTAGCGCCTAACGGCGCTCACGCAGACTATTCTGTTGCGGCGCTACGCGTCGCTTCATCGCGAGCTTACGAAAGACGAGCGGAGCGGTGTGATGCTTCGCGTCACAGGTTTTGGATTAATCGTACGCGTATCCCCCCCTTTAAAAGGGGGCTTCGCTTTTGAGGGTCATCTTTTTTTTGCTGACCGGATGCGTGAAGGTGATCGTGAGAGCGTGCAGATGCAGCCGCGAGTTTCTGCGGCCGTAGAGGTCATCGCCGACGATCGGTGTTCCGAGGCCCTTGTGATGAGCGGCGTGTACCCGCAACTGATGGGTTCTGCCTGTAAGGGGAAAAAACAGAACGCGCGTACGGCCGTCTTTTCGCCCGATAACCTTGTAGCGTGTCTGCGCGGTTTTGCCGTATTGAAAGCAGACAAGCTGTCTGGGGCGGTTGTCGAGATCGACTCGCAGGGGCAGATCGATCAGGCCGCTGTCGGCGGCTATCTCTCCATCGAGCAGCGCAAGATAACACTTCTGAATTGTCCGCCCGATGAACTGGCGCTGCAGCCTGTAGTGCACGGGCAGGCTCTTCGCGAAAAGAACGATGCCCGAGGTGCTCATGTCCAGACGATGAACGGCGAGAGCTTCCGGAGGCAGCAGCCCTTCCTCCTTAAGTCGGGTGATCAGGCTGTCGCTCACCGTTTTGCCCGGCAGTGTCAAAAGCTCGGCGGGTTTATTCGCGGCCAGCATATATTCGTCATCATATAGAATTTCGATTTTATGTTTGTCGGGAAAAATCGTGTGTGCGGGGTTGTTTTCGATTTGCAGACCCTCGAGCATGTGACCGAGAATCGGTTCGCATTTTCCCCGGCAAGAGGGATAAAATTCGCCATGGCGCCGTATCTCCGATTCGGGCGATCTGCCCCACCAGAACTCGGCGAAGGCTAGCGGTTTCATACCATGGCGGTAGGCGTATTGCAGCAGCTTCGGAAGCGCGCATTCTCCGGCACCCGCCGGCGCCGTCTTCTGCGCCGTCGTCCTGAAAATTTCACCAAGATCTTTTTCATCACCGTTAAAGTTTAAAAACCTGAAACGGCTGAAGATTTCCTGCTGCAGTGCCGCCGACAATCGCCTTCGTTCGTTTTTGAGAGCGCTGAGTTGTCCGTCGAACTCATCAAGATCAGCCTTTAACGCGTCGATGCGCTCTTTCGCTTCGGCGCTCGTTTTTTTAATAAGATACTGATCGTTGAGGCTTTCACGCTTGTGGCGTTCGAAAAGATCCCTGTAGACCTCTGCAGACATCGTACTTTCGGCCTGCGCGCGCTGTGCCCTTCGTTCACTGCGTTTTCGCTTGAATTCGTTTTTCAGTTGTTCAATGGCTTCACGTGTCCGCTTTTCGGTGTCAGTCAGGCGCTTCAGGCATGAAAGGCGTTCGGCGTTATTTTCAATCTCTTCAATTTTGCGGTTAAGGGCGGATACTTCGGCCTCGCCCTGTTTATAGAAGCCCTCAGGATCAAGAAGATCGACTATCGGCGGAACAAAACCTTCATGATCATTGCGCTCTCCGATTTTTCCCGAGTAGCCGCTCAAAAAGCCGACTGTGTTATCACAGCACATTACCACCAGTACACCGAACATTTTTCCGAGAGCCTGGTCGCCAATTGAGTCGATGCCGAAGTCATGATCGAAGTCTGTATTCTGCAGACGCGCCTGCAGACTGTGTGCAGCCTCGAGACAAAGCGGGTGCGGGCTGTAGTTGAAGGGAAAGGTGAAGCGATCAGGCAGTTCGCTTATTGAAACTGCCCGGGCAAAGGGGGTGAAGGGGGAAGCCGTCGTTTCAGTCGATCCGGCGGTCGAATGGCTCGGGACGGGGTTTTCATCAGGGTGTTTCACCGTTGCTGTTCACCAGGCGCCGCAAGAGCGCTGTCCTTATCTTCGACCGGCTTTATTTTCGTGGAATATAAATTGAAGCATTTCCATGAATTCGTAATAATTTCGCCAATGGAGAATTCCTTTTCATAAATTGCAGGGTTCATCAAAACTCCTCAGTAGTGAAACGATTCGGCAAGATGTGCG
>JAEWVL010000422.1 GCA_023396665.1 Spirochaetota bacterium | reverse complement strand
GTTCAAAAGAGCAGCTTCCATCATGCCTCGAATGCGATGCACACACAGACCTTCAACCATGGAGATTTTCATACCAAGGTAAGTCCCGCCCCTTCAAGGGATAACGGCTCATCGACGTCTTCGTCGGTGAAGCGCAATCCGAATCTTGCGGCTGCACATGCTTCAGCTCATCTTGAAAAGGGAAAACATGACAGCGAAGACAAGGAATATGAAAGGTTCTGAGGGGGATCGGATATGTCTGAAAATCTCGGATTGTCATCGCAATATCTGACTTTTCTCATCGAGGACAGGGTGTTTGCCTTTGAAGTTCTGGAAACCCGTGAAGTGCTGTCCTATCTGCAACCGACTCCGATGCCGGATGCGCCGGAATATGTTGTTGGACTGGTTAATGTCAGGGGGACTGCATTGCTTGTGGTCGATCTTCGCATGAAGTTCGGCATAGCGCCGAAGCCGCCCACTGATGACAGCGCGATCATTGTTCTTGAACAGGGGAGTGGAGCCGAACGAACGATGACCGGAGTGCTTGTCGATGCGGTCAAAGGCGTTATTAAAATTGACAATACTATGGTTGAACTGCCGCCGAAGATGGGTGACGGGACGTCTTTTTCGCACGTATTGGGTATTGGAAAGGTTGCAGGTGATTTTGTCATTATATTGCGGGCCAGCAGTGTTATAACGATGCATCGGCTGCTTTTTCCCGAGGGCATTGTTCATCGTGAAGCAAGTGCAAACAGAGGATCGATGCAGGTGTGAGGTGCCATGGCTTTTTTTGAACCGGGTCGCTTGAGAGAGGTAATAAAAGGCTCGTCAATAGACATGAGCGAAAACGAACGCCGTATATTCAGCGATTATATCGAATCGAATTACGGCATTAAGATGAGTGAGGCCAAGAAGCCGCTGTTAACAGGGCGTTTGACGAAACGGCTCAACCGACTCGGGCTCAATAATTTTTCAGAATATTTTTCTTACATCACCTCCCCCGAAGGCAAAGAGGAACATACGTGTTTCGTTGATCTCATTTCCACGCACGAGACAAGCTTTTTTCGTGAAAATGCTCATTATGTTTTTTTGAACGATGTTGCCTTGCCGGCTTTGCTGGCAAAAGGCGTCGGACTGACCCGGGACTTACGCGTGCTGAGTGCCGCCTGTTCCACCGGGCAGGAGGGATATTCAGCAGCATTTACGATTGAGGAATTTATTCGGCTTCACAAATTATCCCGATTTGAATACTCTATAACCGGAACCGATATTTCAGCTCAGGTGTTGGCCACAGCTTTACGGGGGGTTTATTCGGAAAACCTGTTTCACAAGGTGCCGGCCTTTGCCAGAAAGTATTTCATGCGAAGCAAAGATTCACAAAAAAAGCAGTACAGGGTTGTACCTGAGATCAGGGAGAAAATGCAGTTCATGCTTCTGAATCTTCTCTCTGACAGTTATCCTTTTGATAAGCCGTTTGATATCGTTTTTTGCCGAAATGTCATGATCTATTTTGACAGAGAAACCAGAAATGATGTGGCAAAAAAAATATGCAAGACCATTGCTCCGGGCGGATACTTTCTCGTTGGGCACTCGGAATCACTTATCGGGCTTTCGCTGCCGCTGTCAAGTGTCGCTTCAGCAACGTACGTCAAAAGATAAACATTTTTGTAAGATAATGGCCATCGTACAGCTTCGATGCAATATTTACGGGCGATAATAACATATGACGGGAACGAATGTGCATCAGGCACCTGCCAAACATAAGCGACGACATTATACAATAGTAGCTGGTGAATGTATTGTCACCAGAGGTGATGTTGTTTTGAGCACGGTGCTCGGCTCATGTATCGCGGTTTGTCTTTTTGCGGGAAACGGCAAATACTGCGGTATGAATCATTTCATGCTTCCGAGTGTGACCAGGCAATATAAAGATGCGCGAAGTATTCTTCATACAAACTCCGGTTTCTATGGAATAAACGCGATGGAGATACTTATCAATGAACTGATGAAACGCGGCATTTCAAAACAATCGCTTGTGGCAAAAGTTTTCGGTGGTGCCGATGTTCTTCCGATTATGCATACGAGAAAAACCGTCGGCAGACAGAATGTCGAATTCATTACCGAGTATTTGGACTTGGAGAAAATTCCTCTGGTCGCATGCAGTACCGGGGGAAATTTTGCGAGAAAAGTTCTTTTTTTTGCCCAAACCGGCATTGTGTATCATTACCGACTCGGAATGCAGAAATCCGATAAGGTCATTATCGAGGAAGCCGCTCTTTACAAGAACGGGTCTAAATAATTGTAGGGTGAACATAGATATACGGAGAATAGTTATTGGAGACTTTTCGCCGCACGAATCTGAAAAGATTAAAATGTCACAAGAAGATAAAAATTGCACTCGGGGTGGTGACTTTGTCAAATACATGTAGTACTTTCGGATAGGGTAACGGGATGTAGATTTACTTTTCATTGCGTATACGTGCTGTTTTGTGATATAATTCAACCCAAAAAGGGGTGTAACAATAATGAAGACAATACTCCTGGTGGATGACTCAAAAGCCATTCGCATGACCATGTCCTTTGTTATGAAGAACGAAGGTTTTGATGTGATAGAGGCTGAGGACGGTCTTTCTGCGTTGAAGTTGCTCGATGGAAGAAAAATCAATCTGATTATTTCAGATGTCAATATGCCCGGTCTGAACGGTCTTGAGTTTGTCAAAAAGCTTAAAAATGAAACGGATTATCAGGCATATCGCTTTGTCCCGGTTGTTATGCTGACCACTGAATCGAGTTACGATAAGAAGAAAGAAGGGAAGGATGCGGGTGTTCGTGCCTGGATAACAAAACCTTTCCCCCCGGAAACGCTACTCGATACCATTTCAAAACTGATAGGATGAGAGGACTTATGAACATTCGCAGAGAGTTGAAGGGCAAACAGTTGCAGCTTTTTATAGAAGGATCCTGTACCATATATTCGGTGAAAGAACTTTACTCCGCAATTGCAGACGATTACGGAAAAAACGCCAAAATGACGATTGATGTTTCCTGCATCGATGAATTTGATACCGCGGCGTTTCAGTTTTTCCTGGCATTGAAGAAGGATGCCTTCGTCAGAAAACGTAAGGTTTCCATAGTCAATCATTCACAGTCGTTTCTGAAATTTCTTGATCTGTTCGGTGTCGCGGGACTTTTTCATGACAGACTTGCCATTTCAAAAAACGAGAAAAGCATGTTTCCGTTCAAATATGGTACAAAAATAACTACATTCGAGTGAAAAT
>JAEWVL010000174.1 GCA_023396665.1 Spirochaetota bacterium | reverse complement strand
GCGATAGATATTGCGGAGACGGTAGCGACGCTCACCGGAGAGGTTATCGACATGGGCACTGAAGCCGGAGTATATCTGGCAAAAGCTGCTCTCGAGAAAGCTGGCATGTTGCCTGTGTCGGATGAAGAAGGCAGTGAAGGCGAACTGATATTAACAGGGACACATGGAAAAAATACTCATGAAAAAAATCAGAAAAGAGCACAAATCAATAATAATCAAAAGAAACTACAAAATGAAATTCCAGATCCAATGCATGAAATGGCTGATTCAGCAGCTGGAGCGGCAAGTTCAAAAGCTCAAGGTTTGGGAGGAAGTGTTCAACTATTAAATGAATTCTTAGCTCTTTCATATTATGGTTGGGGATTTCAAGCACAGCAGGATGTCAGAATTAAACAGGTTCTAACAGATGCAACAATTGACACAATTGAAAGTAAAATTGCAAATGGCGATGATATTAAAAATTGCTCAGCAGATGAATTACTGGATGATGTGATGCAGTCAAAAACACCTGAACCTGGTTCAATTCATGAGGGACGTAGCATTTGGGATAGTTTTGTTTTGAAAAAAGGTACAACATATGAAGATGCAATAGGTAAATGGGGTGATAAAAAATATGATGAATATTCTAAATATAACAGAGATTTACTATCTGCATTTTTAGGCGGAAATCAGAAGCTTACCGAATTCTATAAAAAGAATACAAATGTATTTAAATACAATAATATAACTAAGTCCCAGTATGAAAGGATATCAAAAATTCAAAGATTTCATATTAAATAAAACTTACCGGAGAATAGTTTGTAATGCATAAAAAATATATAACAAGTAATTTAAAAAAAACAATAATTGTAATATTGATTATATTTTTTAGTTCTATTTTGATGGCATGCGAAAGTAGAAAGATCAACGAAAAAAAAATAGAGACTGATATAGTTAAACTCTCAAATGAAATTGCAAATGAAACAAATGGTGCTTACTTGTATTTTTATCGTGGTAGCGATTATTTTCAATTGCAAAGATATGATGAAGCAATAAGTGATTATGAAAAAGGATGGAGCTTGTTAAAAAGAATACCTGAAATTAAAATTTATATGCTGGCCAAATCATATTTGTTGGTTAATGAGGTAGAAAAATCATATGAGGTTTTAGATAAAGGGTTTGCGAAGAACAATGATTCATATTTTCTTATATATCAACGGGCCATTAATCACGATTATTCAGGCAAATCAAAAGAGTCAATTTGCGATTATACAAAATATATTAACGAGAAACTATATACAGATTTTCCTCAGAATTTTGCGTTTGCTCTTAAAAGAAGAGGTTTTCTGCAAATATCTTTGGGAGAGGTGTTTTCTGAAGGCGATTATAGAGTAGCCAAAAGGTTAAATCCAAAAGATTTCGAATTGCCTTATCTTATAGCATTGGCACAGTATAGAAACACAGATTTTAAAAATGCCATAAATAATGCCCAAAAAGCAATACGTATGAATAAAGATTATAATGTACCGTATATACTTTTGGCTAAAATATATACTCTGACTGGTGACATTGATAAGGCAAAAGAATTTCTGGCACAAGGAGTGGCTGCAGGATACAGTAATGAAAAACTTGGATTGATATTTCCAAATAATGAGATAGAAATACCTTTGGATATAGTAAAGGTAAATGCATCCAGGAATAAATACCCGACAAGTGAAGTGAATCCATTTATCCCCTTAATTAATTTAGACGAAGAAGCATCATATTATAAGTGATTACAATTTTTGGATTAATAATATTATGCAATTTTAAGATACAAATAAGAGAGTCTCTACTTCGGATTCAGTAAAGCAAAAAGACTCTTTAAGAATCAAGAACGACCTGAAATCGTGACGCAATGCGTCACACCGCTTCCCGCAACTCACGCTGCTCGCGACTTACGCGACGCGTGAGTTTTGCGGGACAGCCCCTCTGGCGTTTGAAGAGCGCGCTTTTCTTCGTCCCTTCTTTTTCGCGTAAAAAGAAGGGACACCCAACTTCGATTATAACAAACCAAAGACCCACCGCGGAGCGGGAAAAGAAGATTATAATAAAATAGCGAAAAGAAAAAGATACGCATGTCGCAGCGACACGCTGTTCATTCACTAAAAGCCGCTGATGCCTGCGGCATCTACGCGGATTAATTTCTGGCGTTTCACTCCTATATTCGAGCTTCCTGCTCACTCCGCGATGCGGAAGGCCTCATCCAAAGGCATAATCCATGAAAGTGCTGTAAAAAGATACTAACAGGTATGAAGATAAAGTGTATCAGAACCTGACAGGATGATTTTAAGAGAATTTCAAAACAAAAATAATAGCGTAATCAGAACACGATTAAGTATCCCCCCGCAAATGAAGAAGAAAAGATGCCAATAGCTTCTTAAGCAAAAACCCGCCGAAAGGACCGGCGGGTTTTATATCAAACAAAAAAGAGGAGTCATGTATTATTCTTTTACCGAACCGGCGACAACACCCTGAGTAAGGTATTTGTTGAATGCAAAATAGATTATCATGGCCGGAAGCGTACCGATGACAAGTGCCGCGAGCTGCCAGCCCATCTGTGTGCTTGTCAGACTTGAGAAGGAAAATATGCCGACAGGCAGCGACTTGGTTGCCTCGGAACTGCCGATTACCAGCACGAGAAGAAATTCGTTCCATATACCCAGAGCGCTGATGATACTGATGGTGATGCTGACCGGTGTGCACATGGGAACAATGATTTTGAAAAAAGTCTGAAACGGTGTCGCGCCGTCGATGTAGGCGGATTCGATCAGACTGTCCGGAAGTCCCGTAATGTACTGAGTGGCAAGCATAACCGAAAGCGGTATTCCAAAAGCTGTGTAGACCAGAATGATACCGATATGCGTATCGGTCAGATGAAAAGTCGACAGCATCAGAAACAGGGGGATAATGACCGAATTTATGCTTATCAGATAGCCTGCGCCGATGACAGCCATCACAACTTTTGATATCCGCTTGAATCGCATTTTGGCAAGAGCGTAACCGATCATGAGACCGAAGAGAACGATAAAAAAAGTGGATACTCCGGCATAGATGACGCTGTTGAAAAACTTGAAAACAAGGCCGCCGGCACGTATTGAAGAGCGGTAGTTGAACAGAACTGTTTTCAGATGAATGTTCAGCCGCATTGATAAGGGCAGTTCAGAAACCTTCACCGTCTCGTCAACCTGACGATTGGCGATTTCGGGAGGAAGTTTTTCTTTCAGCAGAAAATACATCATGATTCTTCTGCCGGGAGAAATCGTTGTTGATTCGAGAATAAGCCGCGGTCGTCTGTCGACACGGTAATCGTAGTCGTAGGGCACATTAAGGGACGGTGCCCGCACGATATATTCGTCATCGTTGTTGAAAAACAGATCGTAAGGCGCTGAGTATATGTTTCGTGTCAATTCTTCGTTTGATTTGAAAGAAGAATAAAACATCCACAGCAGAGGAACCACGGTGATTAAAAACCACGCTATCAGAATCGTGTAAGACAGAATGGTTCCGACAGAAAAACTGTTTCCCGGCGAATTAAAGTTTTTTTCAGACTTGGCCATGTTCACTTCTCCTCCTCACCCGGTTGTACCAGTTTGCCGATGAAATTCGAAAGGGCGATAAACGCGATACTGATAAAAACTATGGCGTTTGATATTGCCGCACCATAGGCAAAGCGAATATCGCTTGAATAATCCTGAAAGGCTGTCTGATACATGAAAATCGGCAGCACCATCGCGTTGTTGCGCTGTAAGCCCTGTGTTGTCATCGAAAAGATGAGATCGAAACCGCGAAGAGAACCCGCGATTGCCAATACCGAACAGACGATGATTGTTCCAGAGAGATGGGGGATAATGACGTTCCAGAAGATCTGAAATTCCGAAGCACCGTCGATGGTGGCAGCTTCAATAACCGAATTGTCGATCTTTTGAAGATTAGCAAGAAATATGACCATATACATCCCGGTGTACATCCAGATAAGCGCGAAGCCGATCGGATACATGACGGTATTTGCGTCCAGCATCATGGTGAACTGCGCGGCTGGATCGCCTGTGAAAAACTGGATAAGGCGCGATATCGGGCCGTCAGCAGAAAAGAGTCTTCTCCAGAGTAAACCCACGACTATCGTAGAGAGGAATTGCGGCAAAAAGACGAAAGATTGAAAGAATCCCCCCGCCTTGACGATATTTCGATGCAATATGTATGCCAGAAGAAGCCCGATAGGAATTTGACCGCCTACCGACACCAGAACGACGATTACGTTGTTCTTGAGCGAATGCCAGAAATTCGGATCTTTTAACATCTTAAGATAAAGAGACAGTCCTACAAAGTTCCAGCTGCCGCCTCTGTTCGGATTGAAATCAGTGATACTGAGCCACAGAGAATAGAATACCGGGTAGGCGACAATGAAAAGATAAACGGCCAGGCCCACTCCGATAAAGGAGAGATACATCAATACATCGCTACGCTCTCTTGCTTTCATATCTTGCTCCTGTTTTGGATTTAGCGAAAAAATACAAGGGCTTCAAAACGGGATGCCGGCCGCTTATCCGTCGGCAACTTGCATCTTACCGCTTCTCAGACATCCTGCAGGTGAAGC
>JAEWVL010000160.1 GCA_023396665.1 Spirochaetota bacterium | reverse complement strand
GAGCGGGCGTTTCTATCGGCACCGTCGACAGGATATTGCATAATAGGGGACGTTTCGCGCCTGAGACGGCCCGGCTTGTTCGGCAGGCCATTCGCGAGTTGGACTATGTGCCTGATCTTCGGGCGCGAAATCTGTCACTTTCGAGAAAATGCAGCATTGCCATTTTGATGCCGTATCAGGAACAGGATAGTGATTACTGGCGACTTCCGTTTTCGGGTATGACTGTTGCGCTGGAAGAACTCTCTTCGAGTCATGTCAGTGCGAAATTCTTTCACTATGATCGTTATGACCGTCCGACATATCTGGCGGCACTGAAAGAAATGAATAAGGAGACATTTGACGGTTATATCGTTTCACCGCTGTTGGCAGACGAAACTATCATTAATTTTGCCAGATTGTTTTCTGAAAAACCGGTGGTTTTTTTTGATACCGATATCGAAGATTCGGGGAGATACTCCTTTATCGGTCAGAATTCAAAGGAGGCCGGTCACCTTGCAGCCAAGCTGATTAATATGCTTGTCGGTACAACCGAGAAGACCATTCTGGTGATGACACCCGACACCGAGAATGAACATCTTCATTATCGTCTCGATGGCTTTTTCGAAAGGGTCAATGCGCGTACCCGTTTACTGAGAATACCGTTCACACCGCAGCAGATACGTGCGCTTCTTGAGACCTTTCGGCCGACAATAGCGAAAGAGTTCGCTGCCGTGTACGTTGCCGATTCGTCATCGCACTACATCGCTGAAATTCTGGAACAGGAGGGTCTTGCCGATTCTGTTGCGCTGGTGGGATTCGATATGGTACCGAATAATATCCTTTTTCTTCAAAAAGGGGTTATCGATTTTATTCTGACTCAGAGACCGGTTGAACAGGGACTTTTGGCGGTACGAACGCTTTATAAAAAAATTATTCTCGGGCAGGATTCTGCATCCGAGCAGTTTATGCCAATAGATATTGTCACACAGGAGAACCAGGCCAGCTTTACAGGTAATATCGAAATATGATACCTTACTGGACGGGGTTTAGTTTTTCATAGAATCAAAGGGTTTTGCCCTGTTAGAATGGCTGATGGATATACAATTATTGGCGAATTGTTGATAATTGCGTTTTCATGGATTGTCGGGACCAAGGTCAGGGCAGTGTTATTCCGTCGCTTTATTGCTCATGCTATTTGTATGGTTTCGTTTCGATACCGCTAGTGAAATATGGATCGTGTATAGTAGCAAAAAAAGACTTGTCTGTATTTGCTGTTATAAATAAATGCGTTATCGTACACGCGACATCGCTTTTGAACCATTTTCTGAAAAAAATGGGGGGCGATGTAGCAAGAATGCGAGTCCCGGCCAAGACCAAATTGGAAAACAGTGAAGCTTTTTTGCCGGATAAGTGATCTTTGTGCGAAGATTGAATATTCGTTACAATGAAAAGGCCCTGCTTGCGCTTTATTCTGATTAAGGCAGGAGACTCTTAGATCAATGTGAGGTTATTATGGAAAAATCTTATGTAATCGGAATAGATTACGGTACCGATTCTGTTCGGGCTGTTCTGATCGATGCTGCAAACGGTGAAAGTCTTGCCGAATCGGTATTTCACTACCCGCGCTGGAAGAAGGGCTTGTATTGTGATGCGGCAAATAACAGGTTTCGCCAGCATCCGCTGGATTACAGCGAAGGTCTAGAGGCAACTGTCAGCGATGTACTCCGAAAGGCTGGTGCGGACGCAGCCGCTACGGTAAAGGCGATTGCTGTTGATACCACCGGTTCTACACCCTGTGCGGTAAACGAAAAGGGAATCCCCCTTGCGATGCTTCCCGAATTTGCGGATGACCCTGATGCAATGTTTGTTCTCTGGAAAGACCACACGGCTATAGAAGAAGCTGAACTGATCAATACGACCGCACGAAGCTGGGGGGGGATCGATTTTACCAAGTATGTCGGAGGCATCTACTCTTCAGAATGGTTTTGGGCGAAGATATTACACGTCATGCGTAATAATAAGCGCGTGCGTGATGCGGCCTTCTCCTGGGTGGAACATTGCGACTGGATACCGGCGCTGTTGACGGGAAACAGCGATCCCCTGAAGATGTACCGTTCCCGTTGTGCGGCCGGTCATAAGGCGATGTGGAATGATGAATTTGACGGACTGCCGGCGAAGGAATTTCTCGGCGCACTTGATCCGATGCTGATGCCCTTGCGCGAGTGTTTGTACAAAAATACCGAGAGCGCCGAAAAGGCTGTCGGCACTTTGTGTGCCGAATGGGCAAAACGACTCGGCCTTTCACAGAACGTCATTGTCGCCGGCAGCGCTTTCGATGCGCACATGGGAGCCGTCGGCGGCGAGATTAAATCCTTTGACATGGTGAAAGTCGTGGGCACTTCGACATGCGACATCATGGTCGCTCCGAAAGAAGCCGTTGGCGCAACCCTTGTTCGCGGTATCTGCGGACAGGTGGATGGATCGGTGCTGCCGGATATGATCGGCCTTGAGGCCGGACAGTCCGCTTTCGGCGATGTGTATGCA
>JAEWVL010000154.1 GCA_023396665.1 Spirochaetota bacterium | reverse complement strand
GGCGGTGATTATGGGCGATACAGTCGAACCAAAGGTTCCGGCGGCAAAAATACTGAAAGTCCGGTTCAAGATGAATGAAGATGGGCTTTTCGGTGCTCTTGTTGTCATGGTACACCCCTCTGGTGATATCGCGACAAGCACTTTTGTACTGATAAATGATGAACAAACATATGAAACTGTTTCAGCCGAGGACGGCTGGCAGAAGTTCTTCGCTGTCATAAACGAACTTTCCTCCCAGCAGACACAGGAAGGCGTCGCCGACATCGCCGCACAGGTCTGTGAGTCCATAAAGGGCTATCAGGTCAATGATGATATTCTTGCGGAAGACATAGGCGCTGTTGATTCCTCTCTGCGCGAAATTCTCGCCAAAGCCCTGAAAGTAGAATGCGAAAGCTGTGATATCGCAATAGAAGAAGCCAATGATGTAACTGCAGTTATTCCACAGGAGTCGGTCTCTGGAGACGACAGGCCTGAAATCGAGAAAATGGCAAATCTTGTTTTAGACGCGACGCTGGTCATATCACCCGTACGGGGCAAATATATTCAGGACATTATTCCCGGTGACCTGATGCGGGTTGTTTTGCTTAAAAAAGATGAAGTCACGAAGAAAGTGGCCAGAGCTCTCAAAGCGGTCAACGATGAGGGTGATTATTTGCCGGTAAAAGGCCGTGTTAAACAAAAGATGCCCAACGAAAAAGGCGGGGCAACCATCTACTGTGTAATTGCGAAAAACATACTGGCAAAGATTGTCGAAGAGGAAAACATCAAGGCCGAGCTGTTTCTTTCTGATGTTATCGCAGAGGCGAAGCGTCCGGTTATTCCAAAAATGATTATTTATGCTGGAGCAACTGCGGTGTTGATCATTTTGATTTCGCTGGTGTTATTGTTATTGTTATGATCAGGACAAAGAGTCGACAGGCTTATCTGAAGTACCTGTTTTTTCTCTGTTTAGCTGTTACAGTTCTTATCCCCCCGCCGCTTGTTGCGCAGCTTGAAGGCTGGATCATCCGCATCGATAAAGACCAAAACCGTTATTATGTTACCTCGACCGGAAAAATCGTCACTGAAGAAAGACCCGACTTTGAATACAAGGCGGTGAGCGTTGAAGGTGCTGATTACTATCTTGCACAGGGAGAAATTCTGCTCAGACGTTTTTACCCGAAAGAGGGATTGCAGCTGTTGAAATCGCTACGCATGCTGGGAGACTTTGACCGCGCAGCCTATGCTTATTCATCGAAAGCCTCAGCGCTGATCAGCGATTTTCATAAAAAGCAGGGAGATCGTTTTGATGAGTACGATCGCGAGGCCAGCATTCTGCTTTGCAGAATAGGTGAGCAGACGGTGCTGCATAATGATTACTTCGGCTATACGATTACATTGAAAGGACGAGTCGAAATAGTAAAAGCGACTATCGTTCACAAAGAGCTCTATGGCCGGGGTGGGGTTCTCGCCGGGGTGAAACACTCTGACAAAGAAGGATACGATTATCTCGTATTGATAAACGCGGAGCAGTTTCGGGAAACGAAAATTGAGAGTGTAGCTCTGTTCAGGCAGATGCTCGTGGTCCGCGAAGGAGAGGATATATATAATTCCCAATCTCTTCGCAAAATGAAAAGAGATCGCAGCGACATGGAGCTTTTACGGATACGCCAGAAGCTGAAAGATCAGGATCTTGGTGGAAAAAGACTGTTGGCCGTTCAAAACGGAACCGGTGTTTCGATGATCATTCTCAGTCCGCAGAGCGAAAACTTCGAGGGTGAAATTGACGCAATAATCGAGAGTTTCGCTCTGTCGGCAAAAAAGTAATCGCGGTTGATGGATTACGCAATACCCGGCCCTATTCGATCACTTTCCCTAGTGCCCAAACTCCTGTATAGGTTGTCTCGTCGGCTGTTCCCGGCGCTGATGTGACGGTGTATTTGCCTAAGAAAAGTGTGTTGGATTTTCTCGTTGCCGAATAAGCCCCTTCATGAGAATCGCTTTCATCATAAAAGCCGCCTGAAGATTCAGCGGTAAAATCATCTTCGCTGACAGACCATGTTCCATTGAATGCGAATCCCGTTCCTGTAACGGAAACTGTTTTGTCTTCATTAAAGATGACCGTGACCGTTCCGTTCACGTCATCCTCCTCCTCGCTTGACCAGCCGCCTTTCCATGTGCCTGCGATTCCGAGATCTTTTTTCGAGAGATGTACCGAACCGTCTTCGTCGTTTGAAGCCGCAATTGTTTCGTCATCAAAACGCAATGAATAGGTTCCGATTGCGACGTCATTTTTCATGCTGCACTCGCAGCTGAAAGTTCCCGGAGCGAATGATCCGTCTTTGGTCTGAATATCGCAATGGGATACCAGGTGAAGATCCGGGCCGCTTTCCGAGAGACTGCCTTCGAACAACTGATCCTTCTTTCCATGTACGAAGGATTGCATTGAATAGGTCTTTTCAGAGGAATCAAGCTCTGCGATGACTGGTACCGGAAACTGACCTTCATCACTGATTATCAGACCGGTCCAGGTTCCGTTGATTTCATCGTCGTCAGAGGATGCTTCGTCACAGGATATAAAACAGACGAAAAGAAGAATGCAGCACAATACTGTCATTGCAGCAAAAAATCGAAATGAGGTGATTTTACGTATTACGTTTGTTTTCATCGGCGTTTCCTTTAACTGGGTATCCGGTTCAGTAACAAAGGCAAAATCGCAGACAGGACCATTAACCCTGGACTAAGATTATGGCGGCCATAATCCGAAAGCATATGGTCAGGCGAAATTCAATAGCGATTATACAATTTTTGTCAATAGATATTTCTACGATTTGTTTTCGGGGGGATACGTTTCAATCCAGCTACTGCGTATGGCCTATTCCAGAAGAATGACCGGTTCTGGTGAAGAGGAATCGTTTGTCTGAGAGTGCTGTAGGGTATAAGCCTGTGCCGCTTCAATCGCACGAAAAAGATCTTTTTTTGAATACATATCTCTAAGACAAAAGGGGGATAGAAATTGTTCAGAACCTGCCGGAAAGACCGCAACAAAGGGAATGGAGCGGGAACCGAGACTGCGTAAAAGTGTTTCGGCCTCGGTACCAGGCTGTGTTATGTCGGCGACAAGAACTCGTATGTCTTTTGCAGCGAGTTGAGAAACTAATGACGGGGTGTAAACGGTAGCCTTCAGTGTCTGGCAGTTCGGGCACCAGTCGGCGGTAAAGACGACCACAGTGACACGATCGCGGTTTTGCTCCAGAGTCTCGATGGAAAATTGTTCTTCGGAGATAGGTGCTGAATTTGAATAAATCGCATTCAGAAACAGAAACTGGATTATGAGCAGGGCTATCGTCATAAGAGGCGCGATTTTTGCCGCAAGTCCCGACAGGCGAAAAACATAACGCCCGTAGAGGGCGAGGATCAGCGCGGCGGCAAGTGAAGCGCTTAAGGTGAAATGAAGCATGTTGCCCTGAAGCAGATGAAGAAAATACAGCGCGCTCGCAAGCAGAAGAAACCCTGCTCCTTTTTCGAGGGATGATTGCCAATTGCCCCCTTTGGGAAGCCTTTGCCTCAGTGCCGGAAAAAAGGACAGAATAAGAAAAGGAAGGGCCATGCCGATTCCAATGGAAATAAATACGACGTAAATAATGACAGTTTTCTGTGAGAGCGTCCAGGCCAGAACCGCTCCGAGAAAAGGCCCGCTGCAGGGCGTAGCCAGCAGTGTGGCGAATAAACCCTGAATGAAGGAGCGCAGGTACACATTTCCCGATTTTTTCCCGCTTGAGAGCGATAATTGCGGCAACGGGTAAAGATTGAAGTATGAAAGTGCAAGGGATATGATAAGAACAACACTGAATGATATGAACAGGGATGATTGAAACAGTGATCCCCAGTTTTTGCCGGCAAAGGCTGACAGAGAAGCGAGTATCGAGAAAGACAGAAGAATGCCGGTACTGTAGGCGATGCCCCCGAGAGCGGAACTTTTTCTTGAATCGCTGTTGCGTACCAGTGACATCAGTTTCAGGGATATTACCGGCAGAACACAGGGCATAAAATTCAGTAACAGCCCCGCGATTAATCCGAACAAAAGAGCCGGAATAAGGGATCCGATTTCACCGGAGCTGAGTATCTGCGGAGTGAAAACCGGCATGAGGAAATCTGTGGCGCTTGCTGAGCTCTCTTCATTTTCGGGATTCGAAACGCCAAGCGTAATAAAATCCTTTATGGAAACGGGTTGACCACTGTCCAGGTCTTGCAGACGAAGTTTTTGAGTGAGGAGAATTTCTTCACAGCTTGTATCGGTGCAGTACAATCCGCGCACTTCGATGATGATTTGCTCATTCACGACTTCATCATTCAGCGGGAAAAGGGCGCTGAAACCGGTTTTAAAGATATTGACATAGTCACCCTGCGGCGGCTGATATTTTTCTCCTTTCGGGATAAGCACTTCAGAGAACTGCTTCGAATAGAAAGCGATGGCTCTTCCGGTGCCGGGTCCTTTGGGGTCTGCGTAGATGTATCCCCCCTCTTTTACTTCGAATGTCAGCTGTAAAAATTGTCTGTCATCTATTTCAACGACCGAGCTGCTTGTCGTGTTCAGTGACTGTGCCGTAAGGTGTTGAGGAAAAAAAATAACAGGGCAGAGAAGAAGTAAAAAAATTGCGATGAAAAGAGGGTGATAAACATTGTTTTGTAGAATGTTTGATTGTTTCTTCATCATTTGCAAGCCAGCCGTTTCATTTTTTTTACAGAGGTTCTGGGCGATGAAAAGTTACAGAGAGACTAATTTCTTGCCTGTGCACGCAGAGCATTCGCGACAAGGCTCTCCAGCTTGTATCTTTCACGGAGATAGACGTTTGTGTTCAAATATGCGGTGTCTGAAAAACCTGATAACTGCAGATCCGCCACACAATGAAACGATGGAATCTGATTCCGGTTTGCGATTAAGCTGTTAATTGTTTCGTTGAGAGCCTGATAACCGTATGGTAATCCCCCGACTTCATAGCGATTTTCCTTGCTGAAATTGACTCTGACCCCTTTTACCGGAGGATGAGCGTAGTAACGGGCCATCGTCTTGTCGGTGATGTCGCTGTAATGAAGGCCGGTGCGCTGTTGTGAAACCAGAAATACACGTATGGAAGAATCTTTTAAAAATGAAAACTGGTTGAGCTTTTCAAGATTTACAAAAGTTGTGTGTAAAAAGGCGATTATTGAATTGAGCGCATCGCCAAGATTTTTTTCTGCATGCATTGAAAAGAAATAACTGCCGCATTCGTTGATTACCGTTATAATGGACACGCCTTTTATGGCATAAACGATAACGGTAACCGAATCTCTGACCTTTTTTTCTTCGAAACCTTCGATAACTGAAAGTACGGGATGTGTGTTTCCGTGAAATTTGTAGGTGATGCCCGAGACCGGAGCAAAGGAGATCGAGGTGAGCAACTGGGCGATAGTATCATACGAAGAAAAATCGATCTTGTCATTGATTCGTGTTATCAGAATAAACTGGTCGTTCACAAAAGAGACGAATCGGGAAACGGCATTGCTCTGTATGTGCTGATAAGCCGATTTCATGAGTGCTGTGAAGGCTTTGTGTTCAGGAAGATTTTTGACCGCACTGTAAACGGTAACACTTTTATCAAATGATTCTTTGTTATGTATGCAATCAGAGACTGTTGAAAAAAGTGCTGCAACGGCGTTTGATTTGCCGTCAAGCAGATCATGGTAATTTTCTCCCCATGAGGTGTGGTAGAGAATATTGATGCGTGCAAGGTGTTTCATATTTTTTGCTGGTGGAAAGTCGAGACATAGAAAAGAGTGTGTTCTGTAAGGATTCTTCAAAAAACTCGCGTTTTTTGTTTTTGATAAAACACCTTTGAAATTCTGGGACATCGACAGCATCAACTCGCTGAGAACCGGTTCGAGTGCTTTCAGATGCTGTTCGCAGGTCAAATAGGAAAAATTAGGTACATAGATACTGTTAATTACAGCCCAGGCTAACAGCGGAAAAAGAGATGTAGACAGTTTCAGGGGTACATCAGCGCCTTCCGCGTTTTTCTTGCATAAGCTCCAGGGAGAGCCGCCTTTGTTTTCATACAGATACAGATAGGTTACCGATGGTGTTTCGGTGAAAGAAATCTGGTTGTCAATCTTGTTGTCAGATCTTGTAAAGTAGCTGCGTATTTTTCCGCGCAATAGACTGAAATCGCTCGGACTGATCTTCTTCTCGAGGGGAAAGCTTGCAAATTGTGACGAAATTTTCTGGTAACTCAAAAGCATGAATTTCTGTACCTGTTCCCAGAAACGGCTCATTTGCTGAAAATCCCAGTTTTCGAAGTTATCGAGTTTTGCGACGTGATCTCTGTTCCAGCGCCATTTTTTGCAGTTGTTCAGCATCTCCTCAACCTTGTAGGGCAAAGAGGAGACGTTTTTAAAGTTGGAATACTTGGAAAGCTGCGGATTGATCTTCAGATACAGGTTGATCTTGAGAATATCGAGCAGAGCAGGCAGCAGATTCTGCCGGCTGTAGTAGTCGAACACTTCGGAGAACATCATCAGATACGAGTCCAGAACTGTATTGGTCAATTCTCCCGAGTGAACGGAATTCTTCAGTTTTTGACTGATGAGCAACTGTTCATCGCTGTCAAAAAGATACTTTTCAAGTACACCGAGTTTAAGAATCGACTTAAAAGGATTTCCGAGAGACTTGACAATTTGAAAGAGTGCGGCACCGACAAAATCCTCTTTTGAAATCTTGTAAAGATTACCAATATCAATAAAATCTGTATTGCCGTTTTTCTTAAGCTCGGCAAAATACTTTTTATAGTTTGCATCATCGCAATTGTTCCCGACAGCCCACCAGAATGGAATTTTACCGACCATGATAATCGAACTACGGTAAAACTCGTCTTTGAGAAGCGCTCCCAGCGTTGAGCCGAAGGCCTCGTCCTCATCTTCGTCGAATATGTTTTTCTGGAGAGCGCTGATGTCGTTCACAAAAAGATGTATTTCAAGTTTTAGCTGAGCGGCTGCCCAATTCTGGATCTCCACGACTTTTTTTCTGAAATTTGCGAACTCTATATCGCTCACCGTCGATTTGTCGACGCAGATCCAGAAATCAAAGTCTGAATTGCGGTTATAGGCAATCGTACCGGCACTTCCGATGAGGGCAATTGTCTGAACAAAACAGTTATTCGGCTCGGGAACAGCCGTAAATGAAACGGTCGGAAATTTGTTTTTAATAAACTGATGAAGCGAAGGATCCAGAGTGAAATTTGAAACACCGCAGGGAACCGTACCGGCATTAAAGCCGGGTAACCTCGGCTGGTTCGTATGCAGAAAGAAGAAAAGCGAATGCAGCACTTTTATGATATTTGCGTTCGGCAGCAGAGAAGTGAACCTTTCAATCTTTGTTGTGTTGAAGGTTATGAATCTCTCCTTTCTTTCGTTGAATATTGCCATCGTATCGCTTGTCATCTTTTGGTGACCCTAAAATTCTGATGAAATTCTGAGAAATGCCGCTGTCATTGCAACCAGTGGATTTGATAAAAATGAAATTGATTTTTGAGACTTAAGGGCTTTCTCGGTTTTGTAGAGAATATCATAAAAATACGACACATCCTCTTGCGGCATTGTCCGTTCAGTCTCTCGAAGTTTTCTGTTAACAAGGGCCAGTACCTGCAATTCATGTGATCCCTCGTCAAGAACACCTTTAAGCAGAGAGAAGGAGTTTTTCTTCTGTGCGAAGAGTGCGTCAATATATTCGAATACCGAAATTTCACGTGTCTCGGAAAGAAGTAAACGAAGATCACGAATATCGGGAGAGCCGGTGTCCGAACCGAATTCGATTTTTTCAATGGCATCGTCGGCTTTTTCGTAAGAGCGTCCAACCAGGGAGGTAACAAAACGTATGCTATCTGCGCTGAGGGTCTTGCCCTTTTTTTTCAGCTCTGCGGCAATATATGTCGAGACGTCATTTTCAAAAGGGGGATAAAAGATAACCTGCTGCAGAAGCCCGAGTTGTTTTTTCAGGGCAGTAGGACAGGTTTTTGAAGAAGTCGAAAAGACCACGATGAAATTATCCTCACCGAAGATCTGTGACGCGATTGATGCTTCATTTTTTCTGGATGCAGTTGCACCCTCCTCTTCTTTTTCGGCAGTACTTTTCGAAGAAGAGCCCATTCCCTTGATCACGGCCATCTTTTTTTTTGAAAACATCGATGATGAGAGCAAAAAAGAAGCGGCTTTCATAAGTTCGCCGTTTTCCGCATGAAAAATGGAAAATTCCCCTTCTTCATTTCCGAAATAGAGGGTACGGATGCGGGCGATAGCCTTCTCTTTTTCGCCCTCCTCTTCTCCGAGAAAAAGAAAAAATCGCGTGGCGGGAAGTTTTGTCAGAGATGACAAGAATACTTTCGATTTTATAACACTGTTGTCCAAGAATTGACCTTATAATAAAATAGAATTACGGTATCATGCTCAAATTGCCGTCGAAAAAAAAGTAGAGAAAGAGAATGAATCATTTTGATAATATTTTTTTTAGAAAAAGGCTAAACCTTTTTCAAACATGACCGACAATAGTAGAGATGATTCGACTCCTTTGTGTTCCTTTGTTCTGAAAGGAATGCATGTTCTTGCAAACGGGACAGATGTTTTGTCCCGTTTCCTTTTTTCTACTGTGTCCACAGATACATAAATTTTGTCCCGTATTTTGCGGAAAACTGTTCGGCTTCGATAGATAGAATATTTATTGTCCCTTCATTTCTGATCTGTGCTCCCGCATATATGTTCGGCCTGTATGAACCCGGGCGTACGTATGTTACCACTTTTGGATTGTCCAGTGCTGCGGCTTTTTTTGACACTTCGATGGCATCGTCAAAATAACCGATTTTATCGATCAAACCGTGTTTTAGCGCGTCAGAAGCGATCATTACTCTGCCGTCCGCAACCTTGCGAAGTTCTGCCATGGTGATGTTTTTGCGGGTTTGCAGTATCACGGAAAGAAAGCGTTCGTACATACTGTCAACGATCTGCTGGAAAAGTTTGCGCTCGGCAGGTGTCATGTCTTTAAACATGCTGCCCATTGTTTTATTCTCGCCCGATTTGACCGTCTCGTCCTGAATGCCCACTTTTTCAAAAAGTCCTTTCAGACTCATCTTGGTGATAAGAACACCGATGCTACCGGTAACGGTTGTCGGGTGTGCCACGATAGTATCACCGGTAACTGCCAGATAGTATCCCCCCGAAGCCGCCATCGATCCCATGAGAACAGTAATGGGGATATTATTTTGTTTTTTGTATTTCATAATCTCATGGTGAATAATGTCACATGTGGTGACTTCGCCGCCGGGTGAATCGATATTGAGAATAATGGCCTTTATCTGCTTGTCCTTTGCAGCCATATCGAGCTGTTCGCGTATTTGTGCAGACAAGGGAAGTTTCTCCTGTGAAGGTATAATCGGATTGGATACCACGGTGTCAGATATTATGCCTTTAATATAAATAACGAGAATTTTCGAGTTGTCGCCCTCAAGAAGGGTTTTTTCGGAGTATGGTTGCAGCCGCCTAGACGCTGAAAAGGAGATACAACCGGATAGAAATAAAAGAAGCAGGGCAACACAGGCTAGTCGGTTTTTTTTCATAGTTCCTCATGAAGGGATTTTGTTACAGAATATGGTTTTGCTTATCGGTACTCTCTGCTGTTGAACCTTCTCAATTCAAAACGTGAATAATTCCAGTTAAAAGAAGCCGCATCAATGCAGTCAGTAATTATTCGAGTTTCCTTCTTTGTAGTAAAGCAAAAAATACAGCAATTTTTGCCCGTCAAAACACAAAAAGCTGCAATGTCATGAAAACGGCTATACAGTGTACGAAAAGCAGTGTCGACAGGAAGTGATAGTTAGTAGTGCATTGTATGAAAAAGAAAGAATAATGCTTATGGTCACCGCTAAAAATCAGCTTTTTCTTTTAAATCAAATGTAAAATGCTGATTAAGCCGCGCTTTGTGACCTCAAGGGAACATCCAAAGTTAATTTTTAGAGCTTCCTTTATTTAACAAGTCTTTTTCTTTCTTTTTTTCTTGACCGCTCCCAAAAAAATAAGGACTCTCACCAAAGAAGGAACAACAACCTTTACGATTTGACGTTTCTTTGCTGCGGGTCGTTGGCTGTGCCAACAGCCCGCCCGTGCAAGTCG
>JAEWVL010000141.1 GCA_023396665.1 Spirochaetota bacterium | reverse complement strand
GATCATTGCCGGTATCTTTACCTTCGATTCGGGAGAGATACTGTTCAAGGGAAAGCAGATAAGCCATCCTTCCGTCAACAAGGCCATGCGGGGGGGGATTTACTATCAGCATCAGGATCTTCCGGTTTTTGAGAACCTTTCCATCGCTGAAAACGTCTTTTTCGAATATAATGTCCGGGAAAGGAAAGTATTAAAACTCTGGAACAGTCTTGAAAGTGTCGCCATGTGCCGCGAGCTGTTTAAAATGCTCAATATTGATTTCCATCCTACACGTCTGCTGGGTGAACTTGGTTTTGCCGAACGACAGCTGGTTTTTGCCGCGAAAGCCTATCTGTCCGATGCGAAGCTTATCATATTTGACGAGCCCACCGCGGGTATGAGCGAGGCCGACCGTGATACCTTTTTTGACATACTTGCGAGAATACGGGAGAAGACGGAGGCAATTTTTTACATAAGCCACAGACTCGACGAAATCAAGCGTGTCGGTGACATGCTGTCTGTTATGGAGCAGGGGCATATCAGTGTCACGACCAGAATAAAAAATATCGATCAGAAAGAGCTGCTCAGACTTATCACCGGCGAGCAGGATCTTCGGGAATTTCCGAAGATACAGATAAAGAAGACCAACGAGTGTATGCTCGATGTCAGGGGTATTTCCAGCGGACACATACTGAAGGATATCAGTTTCAAACTGTACAAGCAGGAGATTCTGGGCATAACCGGTCTAATGGGATCGGGGCGCACACGTCTGGCGAACTGTCTTTTCGGCAATAAGAAAATCGATTCGGGAACGATCATCATCAACCGGAAGCACAGGATATTCCGTCATCCCATCGACGCTCTGAATGCGGGCATATCACTCATACCCGAGGACAGGGAGGTCAACGGCATGTTCTCTCCCCACACTATGAGCCGGAACATGACACTGGCGGGACTCAGGCGCTTTATGCATAACCGTATGATAGACGAGAACATTCTGCAGCAGGTCGTCCGCGATTACTCGCATAAACTCGGCATCATCGAAGCCGATCCCATGGATGTGATTTCGTCATTTTCGGGCGGAAACCAGCAGAAGGTGCTTATCGCACGCTGGTTCATGCAGAGAAGTCTCGTGTATATAATGGACGAGCCCACGCGCGGTATCGATATCGCCTCAAAGATTGATATATATAACGCGATGAACAATCTTGTCATCAACGGCGCTTCGCTCATCCTGCTATCATCAGATATGGAGGAGATACTGGGCATGTGCGACAGAATTCTTGTCTTGTCGGGGGGCAAGATCATCGCCGAGCTGCCCCGCAGCGAGGCGACAAAAGAATTGCTCTATACGCTCTCGGTCAATGAAGAGTGATGCGGGGGCCTGTTTTCAATAGTCGCTGCGGGAGCTCGCTTTTATGAGGATCGCTTTTCCCGCATGAAGAGAAAAATTATGAGTGCAAGCAGCAGGGTTATGACAAACATCCCGATCGAGATCGCCGCTCCGTAGGCGTAATTGTTGACGCCTCGAAAGCTTACCATGTAAAAATACATAGAGGTGGTACGGATGCGGTCGGGGGCGGCACCGGACGAACTGATAATGAAGGGAATATCGAACATCTGCATTCCTCCTATCATAGAGGTGACGAGTACGTACAGCATAACGGGACGAAGCATGGGCAGGGTGATGTGCCAGGTCAGCTGCCAGTTATGCGCGCCGTCAACGATTGCTGCTTCGTACAGCGTCTGGGGTATTGAGGTGATGCCGGCCATGAGAAGAATCACC
The DNA here is from genome assembly GCA_023396665.1 of Spirochaetota bacterium. Classification (GTDB taxonomy): domain Bacteria; phylum Spirochaetota; class UBA4802; order UBA4802; family JAFGJZ01; genus JAEWVL01. The sequence continues at coordinate 4,803 of JAEWVL010000141.1, read as the reverse complement.
GTATAGCCGTACCACATCCACCACTGAATAAATGCGATAATCAGTTTTGAAGACAGGGGATTTCTGAAAAAATCAAAGGCCTGTTTGGTCTCAATCCCCCCGACGAGCACCGTGTCATAGATGCCCAGGGTATTTTGTAAAAACTGGTTTACGGGACCGATAGGATATGAGAAAAAACGGCTGAATAAAAGCGCGATGGCGGTAGCGGTGAGCAGATTAGGCATGTAGATAAGGGCTCTGAACAGGCTTTTTCCCTTCAGCTTCAGGCGTATGTCCGAAAGCCAGATTGAAAGCACCAGTGCGACGCTCAGCTGCGGTATGAAACAGGATATCCAGATGACGAAAGTATTCATAACTGCGTGCCAGAAAAAGGGGTCATGTATCAGACGGTGGTAATTGGCAAAGCCGACAAACTGAAGATCGCTGCTTTGTTTGAGCCGGTAAAGATCAGAAAACGAGAGAATGAAAGTATAAATAACCGGGTACAGTTGACATAGAGCATAGACGATCACAAAGGGAAGAACAAACACGTAGCCCCAACGGTCGATCCTGCTCTCAGTAAAGCGGAACCTGCCGGAAAGCGGCTTGTTATTTACTGATTTCTGATAAAGGCTATTGGCGGGAGATTGTGACAATCTGTTTATAATGGTCCGAAATGGATTCAAATCAGAGATGGCGATCTCTTTGCAAGCTGCTGGTGTTTTGTCGGCCTTCATGATAAGCGCTCCATTTTTGTCGATATAGCGTTGTTGATGGCAATCGCAATATTGGCAATAGTAGCACAGTTGTTTCATACGATCTTCCTATCGTATAGGAAAGGGGTATTTTATTGTGTTTGCACAATGCCTTTCCAATTGAAATCCCGGCCAAATCCTGCAGCTCGTTCGGCTTTGCCTTAAAAAAATCCTTTAAAAATAAGCCCGGTGCCAAATCATTGTAACCTTGGGGAACTCCCGTGAAATGTTCTGATTCTGTCTCAAAGGTGATACAAGTGTGAACCGTTATTTTGATAATGCCGCGACTTCTTTTCCGAAACCGGAGGCGGTGTCACTCGGCATCAGCCGCTATCTCAACGAGATCGGGGGTCCCTACGGCCGCAGTTTTTACGACCGGGCGGCTGAAGTTGCCAGGGTTGTAGAGGACTGCCGAGATACACTTTCACGGATTGTCGGACTAGATGATTCCTCAACTATCGTTTACACCGCGAACGCGACACAGGCGATCAATACCGTGCTCAAGGGCATCGACTATTCCCGCGTGTGGATAACGCCGCTCGAACACAACGCAGTCATGCGTCCGCTCGAGGCAATCAGGCATTACCGCGAGATTGAGCTGTCAACCTTGCCCGCTGCCGACGACGGACTTGTCGACCTCGATACATGCCGGCACACGAGTATCATGAAAGAGGATCTGATCGTTATAAATCATCAGAGTAACGTGAACGGCCTTATTCAGCCCATCGACGCCATACGCAAACTTTTCCCTGAAAACCGTATACTCATCGACGCTTCACAGTCTGCGCCGACAGTGCCCTTTCGCTCTGTCGACTTTGATTTTGTCGCCTTTACCGGTCACAAGGGCTTTTACGGTCCGACGGGCGTCGGCGCGCTTTGCGGTAAGGATCTTTCGTCTGTGCGGCCGCTTATCGAGGGCGGCACAGGCTCATTATCGCAGGAGTGCACGATGCCGCCCTTTCTGCCCGACCGCTTCGAGGCGGGCACGCCGAATGTCGCCGGCATCTTCGGACTTTTCGCGGCGCTGCAGAATAAACCCGAAGCCAGACATTCGCGCGATGATTTTCTGTCTCTGCTTGACGAGTTGGCTTCGATCGCAGGGCTTCGCCTGTACCGGGCAAACAGTGCATCCGATCAGGGAAACCTTGTTTCCATAAACATCGATGGCGTCGATCCGGCGGCCTTCGCGATGAGGCTGTATTCCGCTTTCGGTATAGAAACGCGGGTAGGTCTGCACTGCGCGCCGAGCGCGCACCGTTTGCTCGGCACCTACCCGGAGGGCACGGTGCGGATTGCCGTTTCGGCCTATCATGATGTGTCTGACTTCAGGTATCTCGCCGAAGCGGTCGCAGGCTGTGTGAAGGCGCTTTGATGCTGCTCGCCTTCAAATCGACGCGTGAGGTCATGGCGGCGGAAAAACGTATCATTGCCGAGCGAATTCCCTGTCAGCTTATCCCCCTGCCGCGAAGCGTGAGCGTCGAATGCGGTATGGGAATAAGAATTGACGCGAGACATGAACAGGTGATACGCCTGTTACTGGATAAAATCGAAATAAAGAGTTATGAAGAATGAACGATCTGAACGAATACGGGCTCAGCTGCGAGGCGGGCGGCTGTTCCGCGAAACTCGCAGCACAGGAGCTGGATGAACTTTTGAAAGACATTCCGGTGCTGCGGCCCCCGGAGCTTCTCATCGGACTCGATACGCACGATGATGCCGCGGTATGGAAAATAAGCGATGATGTCGCGATTATTCAGACGACGGATTTTTTTCCCGCAATCTGCCGGGATCCCTATACTTTCGGCGAGATTGCCGCGGCAAACGCACTCAGCGACGTCTATGCGATGGGCGGCGAGCCTTTTCTAGCGCTCAACTTAGTTATGTTTCCATCGAGTACGGGCAGGATGCATCTGCTGACGCAAATTCTTCGCGGAGGCGCGCAAAAGGTTCTTGAGGCGGGAGTTTCTCTCGCGGGCGGTCATACCATCGACGATCCGATTCCAAAATACGGGCTGAGTGTGACGGGGCGGGTGCATCCCGACAGGATCATTGCAAACAAGAACGGCGTTCCGGACAGGGTGCTTATTCTTACCAAGGCCCTGGGTACCGGCATTGTCATGGCGGGTGAGAAGGCCGGCATGTGCAGCGTCGAAGATTATGAAGCGGCACTGCTCAGCATGAAACGGCTCAATAAAAATGCCGCCACGCTTATGCAGAAATACGATGTGCGCTGTGCAACCGACATAACCGGATTCGGCCTCATAGGGCATGCTCTCAAGATGGCGCGTGCCAGCGATATCACGATAGAAATAAGTGCCGAAAAGCTGCCTTTGCTCGCCGGAGCCTACGATTTGAGCGATGCGGGTTGTATTCCCGGCGCGGCCTTTCGCAATCAAAAGTTCACTGAAGCCGCTTTACACGTGGATCCATCGCTTGATTATTCTGTCAGAATGATCGCTTTTGACGCACAGACCTCGGGCGGCATGCTTCTCTGTGTTGAGCGCAGTATGGCCGATGCCCTGCTGAACGATCTGCTTGCGCTGGGCGAGTCGGCCTCGAGAGTAATCGGGCAAACGATCACACACGAAGAGGGCGCTCCATGGATTGTATTGAAGTAGTCGACGAATTTCTGTATGCGGCCGAAAGCGTTCCGCTGATCGATGTGCGCTCACCCTCGGAGTTCGCGCAGGGGCACATACCCGGTGCCCGCAATATCCCTTTATTCGACGACCGGGAGCGTGCGATCGTCGGAACAACCTATGTGCAGGTGGGCCGTCAGCAGGCGATTGAAGCGGGTGTCGATCTGGCCTATCCAAAGATGTATGATATCATTCAGGCGGGCAGAACAATTTCCCCGCAACGGCAGATTCTCGTACACTGCTGGCGCGGGGGTATGCGCAGCAACGCCATTGCCTCTTTTTTCAGGATAGCCGGTTTTTCCGTTTCGCTTTTAAAGGGGGGATACAAAGCCTATCGCCAGCATATCCACGCATCTTTCGAAAAAGCCATGCAGCTGAAAATTATCGGCGGTCTTACCGGTTCCGGTAAGACAGAGGTCTTGCAGCGTCTTCGTGAACGCGGTGAACAGGTGCTCGATCTTGAGTCGCTTGCCAATCACAGAGGCTCGGCTTTCGGCGGCATCGGACGGATTCAGCCGACGACAGAGCAGTTTGAAAACGATATCTATGCTGTATGGGCTGGCTTCGACAGTGCCCGTCCAATTTTTGTAGAAGACGAGAGTTTGCGTATCGGCAGGGTGGTTATCCCCGAAGCCATTTACCGCAAGATGCGCGAGTCGCTACTTATAGAACTGCATGTTTCCGATGACGAACGGCTCGAGAGGGTCATTCGCGATTATTCCGGCCTGGACCGCAATGAGTTTGTACAGGGCTGTGAAAACATCAGAAAGCGACTGGGACTGGAGAATCTCAAACGCGTGCTCGCTTACCTGCATGAAGATGATTTCGCCTCCGCCGCGGCGATACTGCTGCACTACTATGACAAGACCTATTCCTTTTCAATGGCAAAACGCAGTTCGCCGCGGGTAATCTGCAAGATCGCTGCGGGAACATCGATCGATGAGATTTGCGCTCAGGTGCTTGCCGTTGCGGCGACTGGCCATGATGATACGGTGGCCTGACGCCGCCGATTGTGCGTTGTGCTGAATTCAATATGAGTGCGGGAGACTTGTGATGAGAACCGTGGTTGACCGAATGCTTCGCTGGTCGGCATCGCATACTTGTATCATTGCCCTTGTTGCGATATGTTCAGCACTTCTGTTCGCGTTTACCCTGGTTGCACTGCCGCTTTTTTTCGTAATAATTCCCGAAGATTTTTTCGTGCACAGACAAGTGCGTTTTCCCCTGTTAAAGAAAAGCCATCCGCTGCTGCGTGCACTGCTTATCATTACAAAAAATATGCTTGGTTTGCTCTTTCTTCTGAGCGGATTTCTGATGCTGTTTCTTCCCGGTCAGGGGCTGCTGACGCTTTTGGCGGGCATCATCTGTATCGATTTTGCGGGTAAACGTCAGCTCGTGCTCAGAATAATCCGGATTCATAAGATCAGAGC
>JAEWVL010000137.1 GCA_023396665.1 Spirochaetota bacterium | reverse complement strand
TTCTTTCACCTCACCGAGCGGTTTGCCGATTTTCAGCAGACGCATCAATGAAAATCGCAGTCGTAGCGATACGGGAAGACATGTTTTTCTTAAAAACATTAAAGCGGCAATAGGCAATATGACGGTGATATTGATCTTTGTGATTGAAAATATGAGCTGAAACACTGAAGTGCCGGCACTATGAGCCCAGAGAATATAGAGAAAATCCGCTATTAGCATCGAGCTGAGGAACAGTGTTTTTCCGCCTGCAATGCCCGCACTTCTGAACCCGGAGGCGATCAAAACAACCAAAAAAAGAAATAGAAGCGTTTTGCCTCCGACAAACGAAGAAATGAAGCGGAAAATGGCAACAATGCTTGATACGAAGCGGCCTACAGTGTCGATAAAAGATTTGGTCTCGTTGATTGTTTTCTGTATTTCGTTGATACCGTTTTGCATTTTCTCGAATGAATCAACGATAGATGAGCGAAGAGAGGGAATACCTGCGGCGCAGGGAGTGCTGAAAACAGCGGTGAATATAAGAAGCAGCAGTGTGAGACTTGCCCGAAAGAATGGTTTCATCGCCTGCTCCAAATGCTTTGATTTTATTATCACGTGCTTTTGTGCTAAGCGAAAAATGTGCGGATGTCAAGGCAAAGAGGAAGGTAGCGGTGCCAATCAAAGACAAAAAAACCGAAGCCCAAGCTTCGGTTTTTTATTATTGAAAACAATAATATAAATAATCCCGGCAACGACCTACTCTCCCACACAGTGGCCCGTGCAGTACCATCAGCGATGAGAGGCTTAACTTCTGTGTTCGGAATGGGAACAGGTGTGGCCCTCTCTCTATAATCACCAGGAAATATTTCAAAGAATCGTGTGAGGCGCTCGCCTCAATGAATGACATATAAACTCATGGGGTTTGCGGTGTCAACAATTTTGGTTGTTTGAATTATTTTTTTTGAAAAAAATTCGTTTTTTGTGGTGATAGGTGGATAACAATCCAGGGATTTCATCCATAAGCTGATTTTTCGTGGTGCAAATAGCTATTGTGCAGTAATGAGTGGATAACAATCCAGAAATTCAGAACAAAAAATGGATTGTTATCCACCCGTAACCCATAAATCGATAAATGCTTGTCATAAAAACAGAGAAGGATGAGAAAAAGCTGACAACCATGTTGGGGAGAAGCGGGTGAAGAATCAACAGCTCTACAAAATAGCGCTCAGATTTATCAAATTCAGTATACTCGGGCTGATAAACACGGCGCTGAATTTTGCCCTGTTCTATCTTTTTTTCAAACGATTGCAGATCAATTATTCGATCAGCCAGACGCTCAGTTTCCTTTTTGTCAACGTAGTCACCTATGCTGCCAACAAAAACTGGACCTACCGGAATAAAAGTTCCAATTACTTTCAGCAATTCATGCTCTATTTGACGGGCCGTGGTCTGTCATTGCTTCTCGGGCTGCTTTTTACATTTGTCTTTGTCGAAGCTTTCGGGGGAAATCCGCTATGGGCGCAATTGTATGTTACCGTCCTGTATGTGGTTCTGAATTTTCTCTGGTCGGAGATATTCGTTTTCCGCGCCGAACCGGCAAGCATCGATCTGTATGTCGAAAAATCTATCTATGCCATGAAATCAAGACGATCGAAAAAAAAGCAGACCGTCTATGTCGTCGTTCCAGTTTATCGTGAGACGGCGCGTCTCGGCGAAAAATCCGGGACAAACCCCTCAGGAGAGAACTTTGTTGCCAACAAGATTCGTCAGCTGGACAGAATCTTTCATTATGCAAAGGACAATCTTGATTACAGACTGATCTTTGTCGATGACGGCGATACCATTGAGTGGACGGGACAAGCGATTCAGAAGAAACTGCGTAGCGAATATGGCGGGCTTTATCGAAGTGGCAGGGTAGATGTTTGGTTTCTCGATCAAATGCATCCGGAATGGATCAGCACCTCGCAGAAGGGCGGTGCGATTATCGCGGCGGCCGAGCGCATTATCCGCGAAGGTGCCGGTGATGACGATATTCTGGTCTATACCGATGCAGACATTTCATCGAACCTCGAACAGATCGGCTTGCTTCTCTCAAGTCTGTGGCACGGAGCTGATGTTTCGGTCAGCAGTCGCTGGAATGAGGAAAGCACCGTAATAGGCCGCTCGGCTCTGGCAAAGATTTCAAGCTGGCTCTACTGTTTTGTTGTCTGGCTTTTTCTCGGAATTGACCTGAGCGACATGCAGAACGGATTCAAGGCCTATCGTATGCGTACGGTCAAGGCGATACTGCCAAAAGTGCAGGACCTGACATTTTCATTCGACACGGAATGGTTGTTATGGGCAAACATTCTGGGTTTTCGCATTGAGGAAAGCGCCATCTTCTGGATCGACTCGACCCGCGAATCAAAAGTTAACATGAGCCGCGATGCGTTAAAAATGCTGTCCAATCTTTTTGTTCAGAGAAGTGTCGCACGCAACTACAGGCTGCTCAAAAGCGGCTGAGGGATACTTGCTGGCAAGGCCCTGCCGCATGTTGTGCATGTTCAAGATTCATAAAATCTGCTTGATCATATATGTAGAATAATTTATGCTATAAGTATAATAGTTATAGTGAATCCCTGAATATTGATATTTGCAACTCGAACCTCGAATAATTCCAATGAAAAACGAGGGAAGAGCGTTGCGGGTGGTCTTATTCGAGGTTAGCCATACAAAGATATTAGGCCGTATTGAAACTGAGAACGTAAGTAAGAGATGGGCTTTTATGAAAAAATTCAGGGATATTGCAGTATATTTTTTATTAGTAATATTTTTCGGACAAAGTCTTTTTGCCGCTGAAGTACAGGTGTTCGATCAAACGCAGAAAAATAAGGTTATTGCCACCGGTAAAGGAAATGAATATGATAGTGCTGACATCGTTCAGCGGGACTGCAGATATAAAATAGCGAAGCTTGCAAAAGAAAAGGGATATTCCGGTTTCTTTATTACTGATGTTGATACCGAAGAAATTAAGTATAGCGAAGAAGTAAAAGGAAAAAACATTGAGAAATCCCGTTATAATCTCAAGGTGTATGCTCATCTTTCGAATGATAGCAATGAGCTTAAATCGGAATATTATCCTGTAGATGAAGAGATAAGGGTCGGGGAAGAAAGGGAGAATTTCGGATTAATGATGGAATTAATGGGGTTAACGTTTCTTGTCATTGCGGGTATTGCTTATGCCATCGGTGTAGCAACCGGATCAATGTGAACAACATCTTCTAGATGCCCCTGCGGCATCCTGCCTCACGGTTCGGCTGGGTGGGATTGATTCGGTAGAATTTGTTATCAAGGTGATTTTTGAATAGAGTGGGATTGAACCGGATTTGATCTTGAGAGAAAGATTTTGACAGGGTGTGATCGAGAAAACCGGCGGGAGTGCCGGTTTTGCTGTTATTATGCAGACTTGCCGACCATCTCTTTGTAAGAAAATTCTGGAAGAGTTGCATTCTGTTTTGCGTGTTCGATAGTCATGTTGACAAGATTGCCTGACTTATCAAGGTCGATGTAAATGTTTTGATTAATCTCTTTAGTTTCAATTACTTCGTTGCTGGAAAACTCAATAATTGCTGTATCAGTATCTGAAAAATATTTAACATTCATTTTGTATCCCTCCGGAAATCTCTGTCGAAAAATGCGTTGTGAACTGTTTCGCCATCAGGCAGAAGTACGACGCGCAAAAATTTATCTTCAGTCTCAATGTAAGCCCACCGTCTAATTCTGCCGTCATCCTGAACTTCCTCTTTTTCAAAGTTTGCAATTACAAACTCAATCCACTCAATCTGTATGAATGCCCGATCTGCTCTAAGCCGGGTGTAATTGAAATATCAGAACTTTGAAAAAAACACCACACTTTCGAAGCGGAAAATCAAAGGCCAAAAGATTATTTATTGCTATCAATCCCGTCCAAAAATGAACGAATCTCATCTCCGAGCGTTTCAAGAGCGGAAACAGTACATTGAATTTCCGCATCGCGTTTCACTTCCCAGATGTTCTCTTCCATGGGTTTGTGCTTAACCGAGTAACGCTTGGAAATAATTGACGAGTATGGAATCAAACCGGTTCGCGAATCGATCATGAACGCCTCAACCGTACAGAATGCCTTGATTTCATCGGCCTGCAAAATTCTGGTCTTCGCGAAAATATCGCTGCGAACCCTGAAAACGACAATCAGATTTCCCTGCATGCGCAGCGCCGCTTCGCGAAGATTTGTAATGTTCGGCTTTTCCGGGCGCATAAAGGCCGGAAGCAAGGCGATTTCAGAAACGCGTTTGCTCTGCAGAATTTTTTTTCGAAGCGATTCGAAATAACTGTTCTCAAGCTCAAAATAGTTTTCATCGCGCAGATAGCTGTAGCCGTAGTAGCGTCTGGTGCTCTGTGTAGAATAGATTTCAAAAAGCACTATTTTATTTTCTTTTGCAAGTACGATGCGGCTGTTGAGAATGCGTTGCGCCTCTTCGTTCGAAACCGAAGAGCGGTCACTCGAAAATAGCGATTCGCTTAAATACTCGGGAGAAGACACCTTGGATGCAATCTGGTCTTCATAGACCGGTGAGGCGCTGCCGCAGGCCGCGATAAATACGCTTATGCCTATTAATAAATACTTTTTCATAAAAAGCTCCGATTCCCTTAAAAGTCAACTATTACAATTAAACAGCTTAGTACATCATATTACTACGGGGGGATACCAAACTCAACTCTCTCTGTCAGAATTATCAATTGTATCCCGATTGAAGAATATCTCTGAAATTTCATATGGCAAGCGAAATTTGATTGTAAAAATATCGATTAATACGGAAGCATCGTAGATCCGTAATCAAATACTATCAATGGAGATTTCCATGTTTTTCTCACTGCTTAGCAATAACTTCAGGTTGCGTAAATCACTGCCGTATATGTTTGTGCTTGTATTGCTGATTCTTTGTCTGCCTTCATGTGTCAGAAGACCGAAGATCGACGGCCTGTCGGTAACCAACAACGGAAGAGCTTTTGAAATCGACATCAACGGCAAGAGAAGAGGCGGTGTGATGTATCTTCCCTTTCTCTATGACGGGGTACGTCCGTATTCACTTGTTTTCGTGCTGCACGGCGCCTCGGGTACGGGCGAAACTATTCAAAAGACGGGGCAGTTTGACAAACTGGCCGAAGATCTCGACTATATCATGGTGTACCCCAACGGCATCAGCCGCAGATGGGAATCCCCCGACGATCTGGCTTTCTTCGATTTGATGATAACAGAATTTCAAAAAAAATATATAATTGATCCTGAAAGAATTTATATAACCGGGCATTCCGCCGGAGCCATCGCCGCTTACCGCCTTGCGGCAACACTTCCTGGTCGTATTGCCGCCATCGCCCCGGTTGCGGGTTGTGTTTTTGAAGATACGTCAAAGGAGAATATTCAGCCGGTATCGGTGCTGCATATCCACTCGCGAAATGATGAGGATGTGCCCTTCGAAGGCCTTGATGAGTGGAATATGCTTTCCGCCCGGGCTTCGGTTGATTTCTGGAAAAAGGTGAACAAGGCGAATGCCGAATCGCAGATCTTTTATGACTCGCACGGCATTGAGGGGACATTATGGAAAGGGGAGAGCTGTGACACCGCAAGTCTCTTTTATCCCGCAGCGGGTCATTCATGGCCGCAGCTTGCGACAGATATGATAGCGGATTTCTTTTACAACCATCCTGCCAGAACAAACCGCATCCGGATCGTACGGGACAATCTTCCGGTAACCATAGGCGCCGAAAGTACGCTTACCTTGCGTTGCGAAGTCGAGAATCCCGCAGAACTCGAGAAAATTGTGTTCCTGTCTAATGGCAGTGAAATCGGCACCTCTTTGAAAAAACCCTGGGCTGTCGAATGGAAAGTGACGCTTCGCGGCATACAACGTCTCAGCGCAAAAGCTTATATGAAGGACGCTTCTGTCGTCAGCGCAACGCTCAATCCCTTTTTGCTGGTAACAGCTCCGGCTCCAGAGGGCAGCACCGCTGGCGGCGGATCGACGACGATTCCCGTTGTCACGGCAAGCTCGACAAAAGTCGAAGAGCGGCAATATGAGGCAAAATACGCCGTCGACGGCGATTTTTTCACCAGATGGGGAAGTGACTGGACCGATAACGAGAGCATTACACTTGATCTCGGCGCCGCACACACCGTCTCCGGCGTCACTCTAATGTGGGAGATGGCTTTCGGAAAACAGTATGTGATCGAACTGTCACAGGATGGCGAGACCTGGACGCAGGCCGTCGAAAAAAAAGACGGGCAGGGCGGCATCGAGTACATGGATTTCGCGCCGGCATCGGCCCGTTATGTGCGCATGCGCGGTATTGTCAGGGCGACAGAGTGGGGCTATTCGCTCTGGGAGTTTTTTGTTCACGGTGAATAAACCGCTTGATTGCGAACCCTGTAAGCATACAGAACATACAAATCCAATCCGGAGAATGTGATGCGAACAAAAAAGACAACGTATAAAATAGAGTCCTTTCCGGACGGAAGCATTGCTGATTATCTTTATGCTGAAGAGATGTTGAACGAAAAAGGTAAAATACTTTCATCGGTCTACTATACTTCTGACGGTACCGTACTGGAACACTACCGCAATGAATATGACAGCAATGATCGTACACTGAAAACCGAAAGCTTTGACGCTGACGGCGAGCTGATTCAGCGTGATACCTTTGTTTATGAGAACGACAATGATATCACCAGTATTGTACAGACTATTGATCAGTCCGACGGATCAACAGACAGATATGTCGAGAGCTACAGGGGTTCGTATTTGCTGAAAAGCGAATTTTATCGCGGTGACGTTCTTATGGAGATTGAGAAAAATATTTATGACAATGACCGGCTGACAAAGCATCTGATCAGCGACGCAAGAGGAAATGAACTGCAGAAAGAAACCTATTTGTTTGACGGTGACTCTCTCGTCATAGAAAAATATATGAACGGTGAGCTTGTCCAGACCGAGACCTGTCTGCTCGATGGAGACAATATTGTTGAAGAGAGTTTTATCAGTGACGGTGTGCAGAACAGAACATTGTTCAAGTATGATAATCACAATAACATGGTAGAAG
>JAEWVL010000111.1 GCA_023396665.1 Spirochaetota bacterium | reverse complement strand
TGTCGTAGAGTTTATGATAGCCCATCGCTTTAAGGCGCGCAATCGCCTGTCCTGAGCGATTGCCTGAACGGCAATAGAGAATATATTCTTTTTCTTTATCGAGTTCGGCCAGTTTTGAATTAAAATCTTTTCCGTAAAAGTCGATCAAAACCGCTCCGGGGATACGACCCTCCGCGAATTCATCAGGGGTGCGAACGTCTATGACGGTGACTCCCCGATCTATCAGCTGTTTTGCCTTTTTCGCGCTGATATTACCATAGCTGTCTTCGGCGAACATGCACGATGTTGAAATAAATATACCAAACAGGGAAAGCGTAAGGATTTTCATGTTTGTTTTAACGTTTTTTTTCATTGTTAGCACCACCAACTTTTTATGAAATCAGCCGGCAGCGTAACAATGCTGCCGGCTGGTAAGTCATGTTTGATATGTTAGAGTATGCTTACATGGAAAAGTTTCATCGGCTTTACAGCGCAAGCCGCAAAATTTCTTTAACGTCAGCCTCTTTCAGAACTTTGAAACCGCCGAGGGTAACGGTGTCATTCCAGGTCGCTTTTCTTGCCATCTCATCTATTCTGTCCGCTCCCATACCGATTTCACTCAGACGAACCGGAAGTGAAATGCTTTTGTAAAAACTCTCGAGAGCCGCAATAGCATCCAGAACCATCCGTTCCGGTTTTTTTAGATCATGATCGATATTGAAAACACGGCTTGCGAATTGCTCGAAGCGAAGCGGATTGGTTTTATAGACGTGTTTCATCCATGCCGGGAAAACGATACTCAGTCCGGCCCCGTGAGCGACATCGCTAATCGCGCTGATTTCATGTTCGATGCCGTGTGAAGCCCAATCGGTACGACGGCCGACATCGAGCATGTCGTTATGACAGATCATGCCGCAGAGCATAATTTCGGCGCGGGCATCGTAATTATCGGGTTCACGCATGACAAGCGATCCCTGTTCGATGATTGTCTTCATCATCCCTTCGAGAAGGCGGTCGGTGAGCGCAACGTTCGGTGTCGGCGAGAAGTACCGCTCCATCGTATGCGCAAGCATATCGGAAACGCCGTTCGCCGTCTGGTTCGCCGGAAGAGAAAATGTCAGTTCGGGATTGAGAATGCAGAAATCCGGCCGCATGCACATCGCGGTAAGACCCCGCTTCAGCTGTTTTTCCTCGTACGTTATCACCGAGCTGGGACTGGTCTCGCTTCCCGCCGCCGGTATGGTGAGCACAACGCCGAGCGGCAGCATCTTCTCGGGCGCGCATTTATAATCATAGAAATCCCACACATCCCCCTGATAATGATAGCCCACACCGATAGCTTTTGCCGAGTCGATGACACTGCCTCCGCCGACAGCGAGAATCATGTCAATATTCTGCTTGCGGCAGATCTCGATTCCCTCTTTGACAAGCGACAGGCGCGGGTTCGGTTTCACCCCTGAAAGCTCCGTCACTTCGATATTTTCGGCCTTCAGTGAGCTCAGAATCCGCTCGTACAATCCGCTTTTTTTAATGCTTCCGCCGCCGTAATGCAGAAGCACCCGTTTGCCGATAGCGGCGCATTCTTTGCCGGTCTGCGTTTCGGTGTTCTTGCCGAAAATGACCTTTGTCGCGTTTTGAAAAACAAAATCGTTCATAGTTCCTCCGAGTTGTGACTGATGCTATTACAATTGCTGCAGGCATCCACGAAAACAAATTTTTTTCATTTTACGGAAAAATAACCAAAATCTCCGACAAAAACAAGTTTTGAAACGTAATACATGCAGACACGATTCATAGGGGGGGATACATGAGGATCAAATCTGCTGTATTACAAAAAATAAGATATAATAATAAATATGAATCTGTGCAAGTGCCCGGTTCAAAAAAGAATCGCAGCAGAGATGCCTCGCAAGCGAAGATTTGCCTTTTCACAGCGCGATTCGCCGCGATTGTGTTTGTCGCGTCAATGATTCTTCTCTCAGGCAAGACCCTTCGGGCCGAGGTGAATATCGACGGCGCCTTCTGCTATTCGTATCCGATCGAAATACCCCCTGCGCTGGCGGGTTCTGCGCCGGCGATATCGCTCGAGTACAACTCGCTTTCTCCGAACGGCCTGTGCGGTGCCGGCTGGTCGCTCTCGTGCGCCGGCAGAATCGTCAAAAACCGCAGTTACGGCAATAACGGCGCCTCCGATGCGGAAGTGTTCGACAGCCCCTGGGGAGAGCTTGTTGAAACCGACGCCGACTACGTGCGTTCGATTGTTGCGGGAAGCGCTATCGTCTCAGGGTCTCCGCGCTATTTCAAAACAAGAAAGTACAAGAGCAACATCATCGCCAGACTGAACGGCAATAGCATTCAGGTGTTCAGCCCTGACGGAAGTATCAGTTTGTATTCACTTAATGTCCCCTCGAAACCCGAAGGCGTACTATACGCGCCGGCGCCACTGCGGCAGTACCTGCTGACGCAGACAAAAGATGTCTACGGCAATGAGTGCAACTACAACTGGAGCGAGCACGAGGGAGAATTTTATCTGACACAGCTCAGCTACGGACGGGGAACGACAGGCAAATTTATTGTAAAATTCAAATATGAACAGCGCGAAGATCTGCAATACGACAACCGTATCTGTCCCCGCATCTTCGAGTACCGGCTTTGTGAAATAAGCGTTTCACTTGTCGGCGAAAGAGAGCTTTGGAAATACGAACTCGACTACGCATACCACAACGGCGATCGGCATACAAAGCAGAGCACGCTGCAATCGATAAGCAAGCTCGCCTGCGACGGGGTGGACAAAACCTCTTTCGATTGGGCCTCAAAAATAAACTACGGCTCCTATGACGGCTTTTCGTCCGTTAACGATTATACGAGCCAGGACCTGCAGAGCTATGATTCGCATCGCGGGTATCAGCTCTCGAATCTATTAACGCTCGATATCGACGGTGACGGCGTCAGTGAATACGTGGCCTGCGGACATCACGACGACGAGTCAAAACTGTACGTTACGGTATTCGATCACAATAAAAACGGAACTGTCGTGACAAAGAGAGAAGACCTCTACGAAGACGGTCTTGTCGATATCAATTTCGTGCATACCGATAACAGGATGGATCTTGTCGGTGGCGATTTCAACGGCGATTTGCTTGAGGATATCGCCATCGTCCGTTACGGCGAGGAGTGGCAGCAGAATATGGCTTCCCCCAAACACGATGAATCGCTGGACATCCAGATTTTGTTCTCGGACGGCGACGGTACTTTCAGTGTTTCGGAGATTTTCGAAACCGATAATATATTTCGCGACCAGTCGACGGACAGTTATCACCCCACAACGCTTGCGGGAGATTTCAACAATGACGGCCGAAGCGATCTTATCGTCATGTTTAACTGGG
>JAEWVL010000096.1 GCA_023396665.1 Spirochaetota bacterium | reverse complement strand
CCGAGTATCTGCATGATGCCCAGTGTCCCGAAAAAAACAAGGACAAGGCCGACAAAGCGGTGTTTGGTCGAGACTGCAGCCGTCACTTTTTCAAGAAAAGCGACGATTTTGTTACGTTTTTCTCTGTTACGCCTGGTTGTCATTTTTTATCCCCCCGAGAAGCAAGGCAATCGATGATGCGGCAAATGTGTCCGGATCGAGACCGAAGTTCGCACAGAATGTTTCTCCCGATATGACGATCTGATTGAGAAAACCCGTCATCAGAAAGATGAGGCTGAACGCGGTGTTTTTCGCGTCGACATGCGCACTGATGCTGCCGTCTTTTTGTCCCGAGGCGATCAGCAGCGATAACGACGAGAACAGTTCATCGTTGAACAGCGACAGTTCCTGTTTTTTTTCGCCCTCTCCCGAGCGTTTCTTCACATAGCCCCAGGCTGAGATCAGCTCGAGATGATGTTGGTGCTTTCTCGCGTATGAGTAAAAATGTCCGCAGATTTTCTCGATCTTTATGTATGCGTTTTCCCCTTCGGCCGGCTTATTCGCAAGAGCCGTCGTCATGCCCCGCATCACCCGCAGCACTACGGCAAAATAGAGCTCCTCCTTGCAGGCGAAGTACTGATACAGTGTTCGCTTGGTGAACTGTGATTCGGAGGCAATCTCATCCATGGAGACACCGTCGAAACCCTTCTGCGCGAACAATCGCTCCGCCGCATCAATAATGCCGTTTTCACGCATGTTCCGTTCGCGATCTTTACGGCTGTTTTGTTGTATTGCCATCAAGTAACCTACCGGTTTATTAAGTATACAGATGGTATACTTAATAAACCGGTAGTGTCAAGCGATTAATTCTCGTTGACTGCAGCGAATCGTAAAAAAGATACTCTTTGCGAGACGAGCCTCGAATAAAACTGATGAAAACGGATTACAAATGATCCGATTCTTGTAATCGTGAAACGAGTGAAGGTGACAGTATGAATCAGAGAATCAGCGAATATGACGCATTCGGCCCCTGGATATATGAAATTGACGGGCAGCATGCGCTGCCCGCGGTCTTCGCCGGCCATCTCGACGAAAGCGTATCCCCCCTCATGCTCGTAAAAATACCGGTTGATGCGGAGCGAAGAAGTCTCAAGCCCGGAATGCTGATGTACGACTGTGTCATCGGCCTCTATGCGGATCATCTTCTGCTGCTGCGCTATAGCGGGGGCTCTGTCAGCGAGACGACAATCGCCTATGCTTCGATTCGCGCGCTCGCTTATTCGATCGATCTTTTGCGCGGAGAATTCGATATTCATACGAAAGAGGGGCGCCACAGCGTCAAATTCAATGCCGCATCTGAGCCGCTCATGCAAAAGCTCATCGCCATCATGCGCAACAAAATCACGAATACGGGGCGGCACGGCATTCTCGACGGGCTGGCTGAACTGAACGCAGATTTCGGTTTCTTTTTCAGGGGGCTTGCCGATGCCATGAAAAAACAGGATGCTTCTTTACGGGTTATCGGGTATCAGGGGCAAACCGATCTCAGATACAGAAAGCGCGGTCTGGTTTCAACGCTTGTTGAGCGAATGATGCGCCCCTGTCTGGCGGGATCGCTGCACCTGCTCGGTGAAAAGGAACTTATCATCATCAACAGGGGCAACGCGAGCGATTTTCGCCGGCATCCGATTCACAAGTACGGCTTCACCTATATACCCGCAGCCGCTATTCTCGGTATTTCGAAAGGCGCGTGCACCGAGTTTCGCGATGTAATCGAGTATTCGATCAGGCTGGATGCACCCGATATTACGCTGCGCCGCCATGAAAGCTGCCGCACGCTTTCGTATCTTGACAGATTCTGCGGCTGAGCCGGGCGGGTGAATGACGAATGCCGAAAGTAAGAGGGAGGGTTGAACCCTTTTGTATGCAATTTTTTGCGTGATTACCAAAAAAGTATCAATCCATCTTTTTTGTATTCATTGAACATCTCATCTTTTGATATTATGATAAGATCTTCATTAATAGCCTGCCAAATTAACATTCGATCAAAAGGGTCACTTTGACCGTATTTTTTTAATTTATAAAATGAACTTACAATTTTTTCATCAATATTGAGGATTTCAAAATTAGATTCTGCAGCATAAAAAGGCAACTCATCCGGTGTTACATTTTGTAGACTAAGTTTTCCTATATTATATTTTAATGAAATTTCCCAAAAGCTGATTGTGCTTACAAAAATTTCATTTTCATTTTTTTCAACAGTTTTTATAACTTTTTTAGGTAATTTGAGAGGATCAAACATAGTCCAAAGAAAAGTATGTGTATCTAATAAGTATCTCATGATTCAAAAAATTCATCATCAGATATTTTGAAATCAGTTGAAGATGAGAAAGAAGCTTTATTGTGTAAAACACCCAGTTTTCTATTGTTTTTTTTGATATATTTTGAATAAGGAACTAATACAGCGATTTTCTCTTTCTTTTTGCCAAAAGAGAGAGCTATTTCTTCACCATTTTTTATCTCATTAATAATTTCCGACAAATGAGACTTAAATTCGCCAACTTGTAATGTTTTCATAATGATTAAAACAACTCATAGTAGTCAAGTTGTCAAGAAGAAAATACTGTGTTATACAAACTGGCAAAAAATTGCACACAACGTACGTGAGTTACGTGACGTTGCGGCGGCCGTATCGCCGCGCGTACCCTGAGCTTGTCGAAGGGGAGTACGGAGCGGAGCGCATAGTTCTCAGTTATCTGAAGGCGCCGCACTTGACTCTACCTGGTCTAATGAGTTCAAAAACTCTTTTGGACTCATTATTGATATAATATTTTTAGGATAATCTTTCGTATTTCTTGTAACAATTATATCTATCAATTCATTTTTTGCTGCAAAGAATTGAATCGAATCTTCAAAATCTTTTATGTTTGAACTCAATGCTGAATCTATTATTCGACCATCAATTGAAATAATATTAATGATAGATCGAAAATCCTTTATCTTTTGTCTTGCAACTTTGCTACCCAGGTGCTTTGACAAAATATAATATAGATTCCATATTATAAGTGAAGAAATAAAACCATTAACTTTCTTCGATTCTATCAGAGATACAATTTTCGTTGCATTTTCAAAAAATTTTTCTCTTTGATATAGAAAATCAATTAATACATCTGTATCGATTAGTATTTTCACTTATGTTTCTTTTCCAGATATTCAGTTATTGATGATCTAAAGTCAAAATCATCCTTTCCTTTCAAAATTCCTGCAAGGGATTTTGTTATGGGTGGTAAATTATCTGTAGGCGACTTTGATACTTCATTTGTTGATATGGATTTTAGATAATCTTCAACAATTTGTGAAAGGCTCTTTTCTCTTCGATTGGCATAAAGTTTTGCCTTATGAATGATAGTTTTATCAATTGATAATGTAAGTTTTGTCTGCATAACATACCTCAACACGTATAAAATAATCAATAATATTACGTATGTCAAGCTATTATTATGTTGAGATTAGATTGCGGCGCTTTCGCTTAACGTACGAGAGTTATGCGATGTTGCAGCAGCCGTATCGCCGCACGTACCTTGAGCTTGTCGAAGGGGAGCACGGAGCGGAGTGCATAGTTTTCAGTTGTGTGAAGGTGGTGTGCGTTAATAGTGAAAGTTAAAAAGTGCATATAATTGGAGCACTTTTTTGTAATCCACAAAACAACATATTGACATACGAGATTCATGCATTTAAAAAAATCAATGACTATTTCGGGAGATACAAGTAGAATTTTTGACATTGAACATAAGGTCAATTCTGTCCCTCAAAGAGGGTGAGTCAATGAGGATTTTAATAGTTACAACTACAATCTTTCTGTTTTCTTTCGGTCTCCGGAATTTGTCAAGCCAGTTGTCGCATTATTAAATTTATGCTGCTCTAGTATTATTTACCCTGTACGATGGATTTAAAGTTACTTCGCCAATCCACTCCCACGATTTTGTTTTGCCCGACCATCT
>JAEWVL010000091.1 GCA_023396665.1 Spirochaetota bacterium | reverse complement strand
CCTATAGCGTAAGCCTCTGGTGCCGCCCGACGGCAAGCGGGGAATCGGAAGCCCTGATTGTGACGCAGAACGGGGGTGCTGATTGGAATTTTGAATATGGCATTTATTTTTATACGGGTAACAAGTTCCAAGTGAGGATAAATAAAAGCATTCAGGCAACTTTGTATACATTGACCGATAGATCTGTGCGCTCTCCGAATACCTGGTATCATCTCGTCATGATCTTTGATCCCACTAAAATCAGCTTTTATGTCAACGGTGTCGAGGTTACGACGGCAAATTATATTCATGGGGCTCAGCCAGCAGCCACAGACCATTCGGGACAGGGGCGCGCCAAAGGCGGGGGTGAGGGCACTTTGGCATTAACACGGAAAGACTTTCTCAGTGAAAGATGAAGAACCTCCCCATCCTCCGTGTCCTCCGTGTCCTCCGTGTCCTCCTTGTTTTCCTTGTTATCAATACATTCTTGACAAAATCGCAAAACGCCCTGATACTATGAATTATGAATAAAGAGGAACATTCGCTATATTGGCTTAACAGCGCTGAACACGATCTGGATTCTGCAGAGGCCTTGTTTTCTGCGGGCAAATATGACTGGTGTCTTTTTCTCGGGCATCTTGTAGTCGAAAAAGCTCTAAAGGCAAAATTAGTCAGTATTAACGATGAATTTCCGCCGAAATCCCACAATCTGTTGTTTCTCAGTGAAAAAGCAAATATTGAACTCACTGAAGAACAAAGAGAGTTTCTCGATATTGTGAACGGATTCAATATCGACGCGCGATATCCCGATTACAAATTGACGTTTTATAAATGTTGTTCAAAAGAATTTACCCTCGAACACTTTACAAAAATCAAGGAGATATACCGGTGGATAAGATCCCTGATGGAATAACTGAAATAATCAATAATTATCTGCTATCGTTAAAAGACGACAATATCATTATTTCGCAGGCATATCTTTTCGGGAGTTACGCAAAAGGCACTTACGAAGAGCACAGTGATATAGACATAGCTTTGGTCTCCGCATCATTCTGCGGTGACCGTGTTGCGGATAGAACCAGGATACGAAAGAGCACAATAAGAAATTCAGCACTTTTAGAAGTTATTCCATTCGCGGAAAGCGACTTTACCATGGACAATCCGTTTGTGAAAGAGATACTAAATCACGGGCTGCGAATAGCCTGACTAGTTTTTATCTTGCCTCAAAACACCGCCCTCTCATAATAGCATCACACAGGTGGTGCCGCCATGAACACAGAACTGACACGCTTGCTGATGCCACTCGCGGCGATACTGCTGGCCTTTGCCGGCTCGCTGCAGATGGCCTACCGTAAAAAATCGGACCTCAACTATATTCTGCTGGGCATGTATCTGTCGCTTTCGTATTATCTGCTCTACCTGTGGATGTACAGCGAATCGATACTGCCCGAATTTCTATTCTCGACCGAGAACGCAGTGGCCCTGCTTGTCGCACCCTATCTGAGCCTCTACTTTCTGATGATGACGGGTGCGCTGAAGAAATCGAAACGCCTCATCGTTACGCCACCCCTGGTCGCCGCGATCACGTTCGCGGCTATCGTCATCTACAATGTCACTCACGATTTCACGGTTGTCTTTTCGGGCGATTTTCATCCCTATTTCGGGCTGAAGGGCATAAGCTTTTACATGAACGTCTTCGTTGATCTCGTATTTCTTTTGTGCGCCGTGTTTCTCTGTGTCATCCTGATGCGCTCGGGCATTCCCCTGAAAAAAAGAAACCGCTTCAATATCGCGATATTCGTGTTTTCGCTGATGTACGTGTCGGCCGCGCTCATGATTGTGCTGCCGTATTATTCATAGCGCATTCAACGCTGCTTTCAAAGAAGAGTGCGGCATGACGCCGGGGGATTTCCGGAAAAACCGCTGAGCTCTTTGTCCGCTCACTCAGCAGCGGCTTCGGCCGGATTGCCTCGCCCGGATTTCCGCATCTCAGGATATTTTCATCCACAAAATTCTCATTATTTGCCATAGCCTCTCCGAAAACGCGAGAAAAGCGATGAGCACAAATCGTGACAAGAGGCGGGTCAGCATAAGCGCCTATTTGAATTTGTTCAGTATAACATTCCTTTATTATTACTACGAATCGCCTCAATAATTTTTAAGAGTCTTTTACATCTTGTATCTTCAGTTTTAGCTTCACAATAGAAACCAGCAAGCTGCTTTTTTCTGGATACAGCAGTCTTTTCAAATGCTTCAAAAATATAAGCATGATTGCGAAGCGCTTCTGCAAGAGTCGCAATGTTTGTTAAATGAATATCATCCTTACTGTTAAACTGCTTATCATCTGATTCATATTGAAATGCTTCAATTCCAAATTCTGTCATTCTGCCCTGGTCTTTCAATATTTTGAATAATGATCGGTTCTTTTCAGACCAGTTAGTTTTGTCTTTCCTTTGCGAGAAGTACTTCTTATATTTGGTATCATCGATTGATTTTATTACTCCATCTATCCAGCCATAACAAAGCGCTTCTTCAAGCGCATCATGGGCGGTAAATGACTTACTGCCATTTGTAAACAAAATCCAAACGCCATCCGAACAGGAATGATTCTTCATCAGCCATGATTTAAATTCTTCTCTGAATTCGAACTCGAGTATTTTTGCTTCATCATTCATGCTCACCCCCCCCCAGCCCGCCGATCAATATATATTAGGAATCTCTAAAAATTAACCTTCGCAACTCGAACCTCGAATAATTCCAATGAAAAACGAGGCAAAATCATTGCGAGTGGTAATTATTCGAGGTTCCCTATTACCAATCTACTGTTTCACACAGACACTCATACAAAATTCATCTTTTAATCCACATTGCCGGGCGCAATCCGGAATTTGTCAAGCCAGTTGTCGCATTATTAAATTTATGCTGCTCTAGTATTATTTACCCTGTACGATGGATTTAAAGTTACTTCGCCAATCCACTCCCACGATTTTGTTTTGCCCGACCATCT
>JAEWVL010000088.1 GCA_023396665.1 Spirochaetota bacterium | reverse complement strand
CGGCGTTGACCAGATTGACGGACCGATCCTTGTCATCAAAAAAACCCACCCTGTCGGTTATCGCGAGCTTGTCGAATGTGTCGATCCCTCGGGACACACCCGGCTGGGGATGGTGCTCGACACCTCTGTCAACGCCGTTGCGGTGCAGGTGTTCGAGGGAACAAGCGGCCTTACCATGCCGCAGACCCGGGTCCGTTTCAAGGGAAAACCGCTCACTGTGCCGGTGAGTGCCAAAATGCTGGGGCGTGTCTTCAACGGACTCGGGCAGCCAATCGACGGCGGTCCCGCACCGGTCGGCGACGAAGATCTCGATGTAAACGGCCTTCCCGTCAATCCGACTTCACGCGAGTACCCTCGTAATTTTATTCAGACCGGCATCTCCGTTATCGATGCGATGAACACACTAATACGTGGACAGAAGCTGCCGATTTTTTCCGGCAACGGTTTGCCGCACAATCAGCTTGCGGCACAGATCGCGCGGCAGGCCCGTCTGCGCGGTGAAAACACCGAGTTCGCCGTCGTTTTCGCTGCCATGGGCATCAAGCATGACGTTGCGCGCTATTTTATCGATTCGTTCGAGACATCGGGTGTTCTCGACAAGGTTGCGCTCTTTCTATCGCTTGCAGACGACCCTTCTATCGAACGAATCATAACGCCGCGTACGGCGCTGACGCTGGCCGAGCATCTGGCCTACCGTTGCGGCATGCACGTGCTGGTGATCATGACCGATATTTCAAATTACTGCGAATCACTGCGTGAAATATCGACCATTCGCGGGGAAATACCCTCTCGAAAGGGTTATCCCGGCTATCTCTACTCGGATCTTGCAGAGCTTTACGAGCGCTCCGGGATGATAAAAGGCTGTCCCGGATCAATAACACAGCTGCCGATACTCACCATGCCCAACGACGACATATCCCATCCGATACCCGACCTGACAGGATACATCACAGAAGGGCAGATCGTATTTGATCGCGACATGTACAGTCGCGGTATATATCCCCCCGTAGCCGGACTGCCATCACTTTCGCGTCTGATGAAAGACGGCATCGGCGAGGGGATGACACGGGTGGATCATCCGCATCTTGCGAGCCAGCTTTTCGCTTCTTACAGCTATGTGAAAGACGTGCGTAACCTCGCCTCGGTAATCGGTGAGGAAGAGCTGACCGCGCTTGACAAGCAGTATATGGAATTCGGCGAGGAGTTTGAACGCCGTTTTGTAAATCAGGGTGTCGATGAAAACCGTGATATAGAGCAGAGTCTTGATATCGCCTGGGAGTGTCTGAGCATTCTTCCGCCCGAAGAGCTCACGCGCCTGACCGAAGAGGAACTGGACGAGTATTATGGCAGGTAACAGACCAGCACCGACGCGTACAAATTTTCTGCGGCTTAAGCAGCAGCTTGAATTTGCGACACAGGGCTATGTGCTTCTCGATCAGAAGCGCAATATCCTTATCCTCGAGCTGCTTAATCTCGTCGACCAGGCGGTAAATTTCGAGGAGAAGGTCGAACAGACGCTTGCAAAGGCGCACGAGTCGCTGCAAAACGCGGTGCTTGAGGGGGGAAAGCTGAACATTGCCGGGCTTGCCCCCGCGGTCAATATCGAATCGTCAATGACCCTCTCGCAGCGCAGGGTCATGGGCGTCGGTCTGCCCGTTGTGCATACCGATTTTGTCGAACACGATCCCTACTACAGTCCGGACGGTACAAGTCCCTGGGTTGACGAGGCGGTGAGGGAATTCAAAGTGATATTAAATCTGATCGGTGAGCTTGCACAGCTTAAGATATCGATCATGCGGCTCTCCCAGGAGGTGCGCAAGACCATACGAAAAGTGAATGCGCTCGAGAAAATAGCCATCCCAGATCTTCGTGATTCGATACGTTTTATACAAAACCGTCTCGAGGAGGATGAGCGGGACAGATATGTGCTGATGAAACGCGTTAAGGCGCGACTTGAAAACAGGGAGGAGTGAATGAGTAAAGCAATCGAACGGGTGCTTGTCTATCTTGACGGCTCTGAAGAGTCGATCAATGCGGCCATGTATGCTGTCAGTCTTTGCCGTGGCATTAATGCGAAGCTCTACGGCACATTCATCGTCAATACCCACGCCCTCAACGATCTGGTCAAGAGTCACATCTTTATCGAGGCCGAGCAGCGTGAGTATCAGCATGATCTTGAGGAGGATGCTGAAAAATATCTTCGACATTTCGAGAAAATAGCGCAAAGAAAGCAGCTCGATGTCGAAACGCTGAAAGAGAGCGGTCTGGTGCACGTCAAGATCAAGGAGCTGGTCAGGGAGCACAATATTGATCTTCTCGTTATCGGAGAACTCTCGCGCATACGCAGCAGACGCGACGAATTTTACAACGAGAGCGAACGCGCGATGCGAAACGTTTCATGTTCTGTTTTGATAGTCAAAGATGACGAACGCGTCAACGAAATATACGAATCATGTGAATGAGGAGGTTGGGGATATGACTCTTATAGATTTACTGACAGAAGAAGTGGTTAAGGTTCCGATGCAGGCCTCCACCAAACACGATGCGTTTCGTGAACTGATAGAGGTGTTAAAAAAGGCGGGTCGTATTGACGATGCCGAGGCTGTATTCAGAGATGTCGTCGCTCGCGACGATGTCATGAGCACCGCGCTCGAGAACGGAATCGCCATCCCCCATGCGAAAACAAAAGAGGTGCACCAGCTTGTCATGGCGCTGGGCGTTTCGGACAAGGGCATCGACTGTTCGTCGCTCGATGGCGAGCCGACGAAGATCTTTTTTCTCGTGCTTGCGCCGCCTGACCAGTCCGGGCCGCACATCGAAGCGCTTGCCGAAATTGCGCGTGCCACCAAGAGTAACGCCTTTCGCAGGCTTCTGCTTTCCTCGCAGAATGCAGCCGAAGTGGTAGAGACCTTCTGCGATAATTAAGGAGATAAAATGCGAAATTATGTTCTGTTTTCAGTCTTGCTTATCTTGCTGCTGTCGGGAGAATTATATGCAAAAAAAAGTAACGACGATGCAGCGCTGCAGGGCAAAGCGCCGAAGAAAGAAAGAAAAATTCATTTCATAGTTGGTGGTATTGCGCCGAATTACTGCGGTTTTTATGATCGGGATATGAAACTCGGATTTAGCGCCGGTGGGTTTATCGGTATCAATTGGGGCCGCTTCGACTATCTCTGTATGGTCAACAGTACAAGTGTTATTGGCGAAAAAAAAGCCGAGGTCGAGACCCCTTACGGTTATGCTGAAACTGTCACTTCGATGACTATACAGGAAACTTGTCTTGGCATCAGATATTATCTGATAGAACAAAAAAAATCTATCTATGTCAGGCCCTACCTTCTCGCGAGTGCCGGTGTAAGTGAAGTAAGCGGAGTAAACGAACATAAATTCAAGGTGGATTCAAACGAGCAGAGTGATTTTGTTCCCTGTGTGGGAGGCGGCGGAGGCCTCAGTTTGCAATTTCTTTTTATAGATATTTTTGTCGAGGTAGCGGGCGTTGTGTATCCGCTTCCGGTAAAGGATCTCGGCTATGAATCGAACGGTCTGTTCGGGCTTGAAAACGGCGGAAGCAATAAGGGCTTTTATCCCCATTCGTTTACATTAAGAGCAGGTGCGGCGGTGCGAATATGAAAAAAAACGTTTTGGTCACAGTGATACGGAGTCTTGTGGTTCTTGTTCTATTGACGCAGCCTTTTCTGTCCGGCTGTGAAGAGGAGATCGAGGATTTTGGAAGCCTATATCAGACCGAGAAGATCAGTATTCGCAGCCCGAAAAACGATACTGTCATGAATTTCGATGATAAGTTTGAATGGAGCAACACTAATCTGCAATATCAGGATACACATTATGTCAGTCTGGCGCTGTTTCTTGAGAGTCCGGTAATTGAGGGCAATGCACGCGAAATCAGTAATATGGATCAATGTATCGGAGGGGCACGCAGCGGCGGCTACGGGTTGAAAACATACAGTGAAGCTTCACTCGATTCGCTCTACAGATATTCGCCTGAAAAAGAGGATTTTATCTCCGAAAAGCTGACTCTCGAAGCGGGCGAGACATACTACTGGCTTGTCTGGGCGCTTGACGATTACGGCAATCTCGCCTATTCTAGTAAGATCTGCAAGATGACCATGGCCAAACAGTAAAGTATCACCGCTATTTTAAGGGGGGATACATCCCCCTCTGTCACCCCTCGTCGCAGCGACTTACTATCATTTAGGTTCCCGGAAATCAATCTCAAATAGTTACCTGTGTTTCGGGAAAGTGCTATGCAGGCACCTTGCGGTTCACAAAAATTCCATTTAACACGAGGTAAAACTTTCACTGGAGGTATTTTTTGGAACCGTCCAATTGGAATTATTCGAAGTTTGAGTTGTGCAGACTAATATTTCGAGATTGCCTATTACAATTTTGTTGACTTTGCTGATGTAAAATGTAATAGTACTAACACTCACCGAACCGATCGCAAGTAATCCCCAACAACCTTCCAACCAGGAGAATCCGAATGAAAAAAATCATTCCGGTGACCATTTTGATCGCAGCTCTGATACTGGCCTTTATTAATTGTGATGACAGCAATACTTTATCTGATGTCAGCATAAAGGGCGAAATTATTGATGCCGCAACACAGGATACACTGAGGGTGCCGGTATCTGTGCAACTGCTCGGTAAAAGCGGTGAAATTCTGCAGAAGGCCCTCGGTGATGACATGTTGTCATTCAGCGATGGTGTCGTAACCTTTACGGTACCCGGTGCATTGGTCGATGATATCGATTTCACTCTTGTGATCGATGTTGACGGCTACATCACCAACAGCAAGCGTTTCTCCGGTCTTAAGGGCGACACTCATTCATTTACACTGTCGCTTATCAACATCGCCAGTCCCCCCTCCGGTGTTTCGATTCTTAACGATGCCGCGGGAGCGATCGATGCCAGCGGTTTTACCTCCTCTGAAACCGTACTCACAACCCCGACAGACGCGTCAATAAGCGAAGCGGCCACGATCACCATTCCCGCCGGAATAAAAATGCTTGATGCCGTGGGAGAGCCTCTTTCAGGGAACCTCACTGCAACCGTAAGTTATTTCTCACCGATGGACAGAGAAGCGCTCCGCACCTTTCCCGGCGGACTCACAGTACGGGCGACGGATGCCTTCGGTGAGATGACGGAATCTTTTTTTGTCAGTGCGGGTTTTGTTTCGATTGATATCACCGATGAAAACGGTCGAAGCGCCGAAAGCTTCGACGGCGCTGAACTCGGCATCTCTCTTGATATACCCGCCGATCTCAACAATCCCGAGGCGGGCAGATCGGTTCGAGCCGGAGATTATATCCCGGTGTGGAGTTATGACAAAGAGACGGGGGAATGGACTTTTGAATCTTCTGTCACCAGGGCTGAATCGACGGTTGTCGATGGCGGTGCCGGCAGGCTGAAAATGCAGTTCACGGCCAAACATCTTTCATATTACAATGTTGACTGGTTCGGGCCCGGCAGGGTGGACAAGTCGCGGCCGATACAAATCAAGGGAAAGCCCGTTGATGACGATTCGGTGTGTATCATACTGGAATCACCGAAAAGCGGATATTATGATGAACAGTGGATCAGCGATAAAGAGTTCCGGTTGCAGAATGTCCCGTCGTTTGAACTGGATGTGTCGATTGTGAAGCGCCAGTGGGTTGGCGGATACTACAGCGGCCGTGCCATGCTTCTCGCATCCAAAACCGGTGTCAGTCTGGGAGGCGATGATACGCTTATCCTGGACATCGATGCTCCGCAAACACCATATAGGCCCTACGTTGATACACAATATTGACCTGCAAAGATGCCATGGTTAAGGAAAGTTTATTGAAAAGGAGACTTTTAATGAAAGCCATAAAGTATAAACATTTTACCAGATGCGGTATTCTGTTGATTCTGCTATCGCTTTTATGCTCCTGCAGCGGCTGGGGTAAATTTGCCGGCTGGGATGACTATAAGGAACTGATGGGCATCGATGATATTGACGGCAGCGATTTCGATTTTTCCTGGGGGCCGAAGGATGATCCGGATAATACCAACAATGAATTTTATGAAAAGAACGGATATAAGGTGCTCTGTTCAGGCGGATTACTGTCCGGAAACAGGCAGGTTGATTACGGAGGATTCACGCTGAATATTTCCGATGAGGCGAAACCGGGTCTTACCGATTTTACCAATTCGCTCGGAGTTGATTCTTTTGAAGATATCCGGAAAGTTTGCGCGAATGCTTTCGATCAAACCCTGGATTGCATTGTCGTCGGTGAGGGCTATAAAGTCATCATATATTCGGAAAAGAATTTTGAGGGAGAGGTTCAACTGGAGGCGATAGGACCGGCGGTCATATATAATATTCACTGGAAAGATCACACGCAATATTCCTTTCTTAACGATATTTTGGTACAGACCTGGGATGACAGTTCGATAGAGTCGGTGTTTCCTCCGGATGTGCGTTCGTGGAGTGCAACGGACATGCACAACTGGTCCGGATCCATGAAAATCCTCACAAATTTCTAGGAGAAACGATAATGAAACTGAAAGGATACGTGCTTATTCTGATACTCGCTCTCATGCTATCATTGAATCTTTTGGCCGATTTCGCGTTGTTGCCGACAGCTGTTCTGATGGGCTCCATTTCAGTGTTGTCGACAACGAGCGCCTCCGCCGGTTACGGTAAATTTGCATATAACTCGCAACTCGATCGTAGGCAGCGGCTCGCCGGTTTTATTGAGTCCAACTCAGTGCTTGTCGCGAGAGATATTTCGAGGGGAGAGGGGGATTCGCTCGATGCAATATCGGTAATTATTGCCGTAGAATCAGATCGGCGCTCTCCCTTTTACCATTCGCTGCAAAACAATTACGACTCGATATTTTCATCACAGAACGATACGGCTGATAAAATAGCATTTCGAATTTTTCAAATCGGTGAATCATATAGCTGTTTTTGATCGAGATTATTGCTGCACTTATTACAGAAGCTGTAAACCGGCCGTATTATGCGGCCGGTTTTTCCGGCGAGGCATGCAAAATTGAAATCACAGAGCGTATGCGGTAATCGTTTCTTTTCGTCCTCGCAGCAGTACGTCATTAATGACACGCCACTTGAAATCATCACCGGCCCGCTGGCGTGTCATGCTGTCGACGAGAATTTGTTCATTTAAACTCTTTGTAGAGCTCTCGAGCCGGCTTGCGACGTTGACAACATCGCCGAGAACGGTATATTCCTGCCTGCGCACCGAACCTATCACTCCGGAAAAAACACTGCCCGTTGCAATGCCGATACCCGCAGCCAGCTGCTTTTTAAGATAATCCGGGCGTACGTCATTAAATGTGGCGAGATAGTCTCTGATTTGCAGGGCGGTGTTTACCGCATTACGTGCGTCATTTTCGTGTGAAATGGGACAGCCGAAAGTTGCCATCAGTCCGTCGCCGAGAAGCTTGTTGACTGATCCATGGTTACCGTAAACGAGATCCATCACATCGGTCAGCAGATCAGAAAGAACTGAGGCGAACAATTCACTTTCCAAAGATTCTGCGATCGAAGAGGATGCGCGAATATCGAAAAAAAGTATTGTGGCGTCTTTTCGTGAATTGATAAAGGGATTCTCTCCTGTCTTCTGAATATAGTCCACTATGTCTTCGGAGATATAATTCATCACCAGACGCGAATCCGACACCAGACTCTGGCGCTCGTGCTTCACATAGGATTGCTCTTCTTTCAACTGCAGAAAATACCGCTGAAAGGCTTCAACGATATCATCCCGGGTCTTGACGATGCCATGATAGCCGATAACCTTGCCGTCTTCTTTCCATACAACCGCATCTACCAGACAGAAAAGCGGCGAGCCGTCTTTTTTTCTCATGGTAAGCTGGTAATTGTGAACAGCCCCCTCCCGCTCAATCTCCTGCTGAAATTTTGCTCGGTCCTTTTCCGAGTCAAGTGTCGCGTTGACTCCGGTTTTGAGCAGCTCTCCCGGTTCATAGCCGAGAAGCTTTTCCATGCTCTCGTTGACCATTATGAAGACTCCGTCACGTCTGGTGATGTAGACCGCCTCGCGTGCATTTTTTGAAAAGTGGTAATAGGGGCAGCTGTTATCACAGCTGATATACGTGTTATCCGGCATCGTTGTGCTCCATAGGCATTGAAATTGCGAACTCGAGGTATTCGCCCGGCTTGGAACGCAACGTGATGCGTCCGCCCGCTTCACTGACCAGACTTTTAATCAGGGACATTCCAACTC
>JAEWVL010000477.1 GCA_023396665.1 Spirochaetota bacterium | reverse complement strand
GGGTTCGGTTCGATTTTGGTCAGTTCAATCTCAAGTACGGCATTTGCTTTCTCGGCCGCAATGGTGTGCTCAATCGCATCCACAGCGTTTTTCGGAGCGGGTGCTGTGGTGATGATCGCTCCCAGACCCTTTCCTAGTGCTCGTTTATTCATTAAAACCTCGGTATACTGGACTGGTTGCGCACGTATCGCATCAGTGATCTTTTATTCGTGCGCGAGTATTTCTTCTGCGAGTTTTTCATAGGTCTCGCTGCCCGGACAGGCCGGGTCGTAAAGTCCGATCGGCTTGCCGAAAGACGGAGCCTCTGAGAGTTTTACGTTTCTGGGAATTATTGTTTTAAAGACCTTGTCCTTGAAATACTCCTGTACATCGCTGACCACGTGCTGCGAGAGCTTTGTTCTGGAATCATACATCGTGAGAACCACCCCTTCGATGGAGAGCGATTTGTTCAGTGATTCCTGCACCATGGAGATAATTCTCAGTAGCTGGCTGAGACCCTCGAGAGCGTAATATTCGCACTGCAGCGGTATCAGTACCGAATCGGCTGCCACCAGAGCGTTAAGTGTCAGCAGGCCCAGAGAGGGCGGGCAGTCGATAAGCACATAATCATAGTAGTCTCTGATTTTTCCGAGTGACTCCTTCAGTTTGAATTCTTTTCCTGAAAGATCCATAAGGTCGATCTGCGCACCCGACAGGTGAATATTTGACGGAACGATATCGAGATTCGGAAATTCGGTGTTGAAGATGGTTTCTTCGACACTGAGCTCGCCGATGAGCATTTCATAGACTGTAGTTGAAAGTTCTTCGGCATTGACCCCCAGTCCGTAGCCCGCATTGCCCTGGGGATCTATATCGACGATGAGAACTTTCTTTCCTTTTTCCGCAAGAAATGCCGCAAGATTGACGGTCGTGGTGGTTTTGCCTACACCGCCTTTCTGGTTTGAAACTGATATTATTTTACCCACTCTTCCTCCCTCATTTGCGCTCGCCCAGCAGGGCGATTTGATTCTTGATTTCCCGTCTCTTTTCCAGCTCGCGTTCAAGTTCGGGATGCATGCATTCTGCCGCCATTTGGTAGCAAAATGCTATTATCATTTTAAATATACCTGTTTGAATGGAGTCGCTCATGATTCTTTTTCCGATAAAAGTGCGAAGTATGGGGGTCATCTTATCGGAACGGGCGACCAATGCGTCGTAAAACGGCAGAGGACTTCCCTTTTCTGATTGCTGAACGGAAATTTGTCCGCTGAGAAGGGGGCTTCGCAGCTGTTCGTATCCTTCCGCTTTTGCGCCTGACAGAGCCCAGATAAAATGCTCACGATACACCGCAAATAGTTCACTCGCGAAAGAATAAAAAATTGCACCGATGTGTTCAATAAAAACTTTGACATGAACCATTGTCGCGAGCCGCCCGCTCATAATTCGCCGAATCTCGTCATAGGCGATCATTTGATTCGGATTCGCCGTACGGTAATCATGCAACTGTCCCTGAAGATCGTAAAGCGATGAAATTTTCGCCTCAAAGTACCCGGTAGAAAAAATTGAAGATTCTATGATCTTCTTATCGGGCGTTAAAAAAAGAAACGGTGAGCCGTCGAGAAACGGTATATACGCGTGTATAAAATAGTCAACGCAATCGTCAAGAAAATAGAAGAAATTGTTCTGGTAAAAATCAGCGTATTCGCTGCGCCGCTTGCTGATAATGTGCCAGTGCTCATCAAACGCCTTTTCGAGAACCTGGCGGCCGTCAATTTTTATTGTTACCAGTTCAAGCAACTGATCGTAGGGTTCAAGCGCATTTTTCAGATATTCCGCCCGTTTCAAACGAAGTGAAATCTCGTCTTTGCCGGCCTTTTTCAGAACATCAACGCCGCAATCCCAGGTTATGCCGTTTACCGTAATCTGGCCGATATTCCAGGAGTTACCGATCTCGGATTTTTCTACCCGTCGTTTGCTGATCAGCGCTTCAACGGTAAAAACCAGAAATTCACCAAGTGAATTTATTCCGCAGAAGGCACGCAACCATGAGTCGATCGCGCCGTTTTGCGCGGCGGGTGTCGGCAGAAAGGAGCGCAGCGTGCTCAGGTAGTTGAATATCTCTTTCTCTCTTTTAAGATTTACGGCAGAACCTTCGGCGTCAGGGCTTTTGATCAGATCCTCGCAAACTCGCAGTTTATCTTCGAAGGTGAGAATGATACGCTCTTTCAGTCCGCTTTCCATGCGTTCGAAAAACAGGTAATTCTTTATATACTGTTTGAGTTCAGCTTCGAAGTTCGGCGCATCAAGCCATCGCGCCGTTTGGTAGTTGAGTTTCGCAAAGGGGGTGTCCATTAACCATTTTTGAAGTAAGCGTAGATGATTATATACCGTCGGATCTTCAATATCGGGGTCTTCTACAATTTTCTGCATAATGGCCGGAAGGCGAAGCAGCAACAATTCCTGATAAGAGTTGATTCTCGAAAAGGCTTTGAAAAAACGGGGGGATGGGACCAGCCGTTTCTTGAACCAGAATCCAAGCGGATTTGATGATTTTATCAGAAGCCGCTTTTGAAACAAACCGTGGGGTTTCATCGAATTGTATATGGCATCGACAAATTCCGCCCCGTACAAAGTATCTCTGCTTTGAGCTGGTATCGGACTTGCCGTTCTTGGACTTGCCGTCGGTCTTGCTGAAGGGGCGGATTTTGCTGCCGGTCTTGTATTTTCCGCGACCGGACGTTTATCGGGACAGGGACGTATGAGTTCGATTATCGTCGTGTATTTCTCTTTCGGGTTCAGTGTCGGGTTTTCGAGCAGGGCGCGAACCGCTTCCATTTTCGCGGGTGGAATATCTCGTGAGACAATCATGTTTTTAGCAAGACGCTCTAGCCGGCGTTCTTCGCTTTGAGGTGTGCTTCTCATGGCCCTATCCGTTTCTGGCTGTCGATTACTCTGAGTTCGTCCTCTGAGACGGCTGCTGTCAATACAAAAAAGCGGCATGATGGCGGTTCGGGGAACAGTTGTGCCGATTTGCGTTATGTCACAAAAAATAACGCTACAGCGGAGTTCCTGTTTGACATCTGGAATATATTTGCGACGATACGCGCATGTTGCTGTAAAAGGTGGTTGTATGAAACTTTCATCTTCAGAGACCGATACACTCATTCAAAAGCTTCGTGAAAAATACGATGAGTATGCGGCAAAATATTCAAAAAAATGGTTTGATCGCAGTCCTTTCGAAGATCGATTCAAATTTGCATTAGTTAAGCGCATGGATTTGAACGCTTTCATCCTGGCGGAGATAGCGGCTTTCGAGCAGCTTCGCGAGAAATATGAAAAAGCCAAAAACCGCAGTTCTTTTTCCGAGAAAATCGACAGGATTATCGATGCCCAGCTGGAGAACATTAAAAAATACAAGCCCTTGAAGTTTCACGAAAATGCGGATTTTGAAACACCTCATATGGCAGGTGCGCTTGCCGAATTCGCTTCGGCATATTTTCCCGTTCTGTGGATTGTCGTTCCGCAGGGACCGATGCGTGATGTGCTGCTGGCTCTTGACAGATCGCTTGATGCGGTTGGTGCGCTTTCCGGATCGCGCTTGCCCCAGAAGCTGGAGGATTACGCGCTGTTTTTGTCCCGTAAGGGCACTAGTGAGCTGGAAAATGAGAAAGCGAAAAACGCCTATCTCAAAGAGACCGCATTTTTTCTGCATGATTGCGCGGATTTCTGTGACGAGGTGATTTGTGAGCGTCTGCCTGAATTCGATCTGCCCATTCAGTTTTCCAAAACGCATATCAGTCAGCAGCAGAAGCAGTTGCTGATCGCTCTTTTTTCAGATAAAACCGGCTACGGCGCGCTTATAGGCGTACGTGACCGTGCGTTGGAGATAATTGAGGATTTCAGGCTGCGTGCCTTCAAGCGTCCCGTTTCCTGATACACAACACGGTGACATCATCTTCAAGCATCATGTAGTCCGTGTACTGGTAAACAGTACCTAAAACAGAGTGAATGATGTCGCTGGGTTTCCGCAGGTGATCGTCTGTTATTGCAGCTTCGAAGCTCAATGCGAGATTTTTTGTTCCGAAGAGTTTATTCTCCGGGCTCATGGCCTCAAAGAGGCCATCGGTATAAATGATAAGCATGTCGTTTTTATTCATTTCTATCGTCTGCGTGTCAAATGTCGCATCCTGAAAAAGGCCGATCATGGGGCCCGTGTTGTCGATAAGCGCCACTTTTTTTGTGTCCGCATCGTATTTCATGACAGGGGGATGACCGGCCGATACCAGTCGGCTATGGCCGTCGTTACTATTCACCTGCCACAGTACTATTGTCGCGAAGTAATTTAGTCGTGACAGTGTATGGGTGATTATTTTGTTGAGGGTCGTCATTATGACAGCCGGATCCTGAATCTCGGCGGATATGGATCTGACAACGGCGCGTATATATGATCCGATGAAACTGGACGCAAAACCATGTCCGGAGACATCGCATACCACAAACTGATAGGTGCTGCTGTCGATATAGAATGCATCCAGAAAATCACCGGAAATCTCATCGATGGGTATGTACGAATAACCCACTTCGTAATTCAGCAGCTCGTCAAAATCTGGTATAAGCTGCACCTGAATGGATCGCACCTTCGAGAGTTCGTGCCGGTCTTTCCGGAGTTCAGCCGCAAGCTTGTCTCTTACAAGAAGATCGGATCCTTTTAGCGACAGAAAATCAAGATAGAGACTTACCAGCTCAATGGATTCTCTCGCCAGGGGCTCATAGGTTTCCAGTATCAGCATTCCCAGGGTAAGCGGATCAAATTCGAGCTTGAAGCAGTAAACCTGCAGATCTCCGTATTCCCTCTGAATCGTCAGCTGCTCCTGTGTAGCGTGTGAAGATGCTATTTCGGGTCGGGTCTCAATAAGCTGCTTATAGGGGATGTATTTTTCCGTGTCACTTGAATACAGGAAAGAATAGTGTTCTTCTCCATTGTCGTGAAAAACGGCCTCGCTGTATGGTGTTCCGATTATGCCGGCAAGTGATTTCAGAGAAGAAAGTATGTCATGCCTTGAGGAGTCATTGATGTTCGCGTTTATCAGTCTGGTTAGTCTGAAAAGTTTTTTTCCAAACAGACGAACACCGTTATATAACATGCTCAGATTCTTTCTGAATTGAATATTTTCAGCAAAGAGCCGGATTTTTGACTCAACTTCAATAGGGTAGAAAGGCTTCCGTATGTAATCACTCGCTCCACTGGCGTAAGCCTTCTTTACGGTCTCTTCAGAGTCAT
>JAEWVL010000471.1 GCA_023396665.1 Spirochaetota bacterium | reverse complement strand
CTTCTACGCTGTCATTCTCGATTTGCAGCTGTGCTTTTCTGTTAATCTGCTCCACAAGGCGAAGCGTTCCCTGGTATTTCAAACGGGCATTGAATATTTTCTTGTTAGCAGCAACAAGATAGCTGTTATCCTCTATACAGTTTTTCAAAAAAGAAAATATTTCACTTCCCCGCATACAGCTTAACATCGCATTTTCCGCGGCAAAAGCTTTCTTTGAAAAATACTGCTCCGATTTGTTTTCACAGTCAAAAACAATCTTGGGAACAGGATACATTGCCGCCCCGGATGGGTTCATCACCGCGACATCGGCAAACCGGCAGAGCAGATTTTCCGCATATAATGCAGATATTCGCTCTTCATGCAGAAAAAAGTGAAGACCGGCGGGCGTTTTAAGTATGCTGCGTTCCAGAAATTCTGAACTCTCTTTTATTTCGGTATGACCGGTAACGTGATTTCCATACTTCCCGAGAACAGGGCGGTAATATTCAAGGAGACGCCGATGATCATTCAAATTCATATAAACAGAAGCCCTGTTCTCCTCAACATAAGGAAGCAGTTTATTCAACAGATACAGCAGTGAATCGTTGATCTTTCCCTCCGAATCAACACTGATCATTATTCGAAGCGGCAGATTTTTTTTGAGACGGGACAAACGACGCTGCGAGTCCTTCTCGATTGAAATCGCCATCGTATGGTCTATTATTCTTCCCGAATACAGCATCTTGCTGTCGGGTATGTGAACAACTTCCTTAGCCAGAGTTAAATTGTGCAGGGAGCGTATTGCATAATAATCGCATAAAGTCATACATGAGTGTACCGCCCCATCAATGATATTGACCCCGCTAATAGTCGACTCATCAACGATGTAATATACTTTTTTAATTCCGCAGTTTACCGCCGCGTGCGCACACAATGGGTTCAAGGCCACAAAAGATATTGTTTCGGGCATATTTGAAAAAAACGGCGCCAGTAAAGCAGAATACACCTTCATCCAGGCCGAATACTGAAGCGAATCAGAGGGTTTGCAGCTTTTGACAGCCGATGCTTTCTTTTGAATTCTTGAGTACACTTTCGCGATTTTATGGGAAAGTGTACAGTCAAAATCGGTAATATTATGAACGGCAAATTGCAAACCTGAAGCCTTGCATGCTCCGGCTATGTTCACCGCATAACGATACTCCTCATTTGTATTGAAAAAACCACCGAGAATAACCGTTTTTCGCGGATTCGGAATCTGCATCGTATCAGAAAATTTCAACTGATTGATACCGAGTAAAGGATGCAAATCCTGATTTGGACGTATCGTGTACGAATATTGCTTTAATCTTTTTTTAAAATGGCGGCGGGAAAGAGCATTTGTAAGGGCCTGTACACTCTTCAAAGTATTTGTTTTTACGACGTTCTGAAAGATTTCCACTGTCAGTGCCATATACAATCAGTTCCTTTCATCAAAGATATGCCTGTGTAATGCTGCCGCAAACATCTCAATCAGTGTTATCACGTATAAACAAAGCCGAACTGACAAGCGAAGCGAATGCGATTACTGCGGTTTCCGCCCTGAGCTGATTACCGTTGAATCGACAGGGTTCCCATCCCGAGTCCAATGCCAGACTTCTTTCCCTCTGGGAATAACCGCCCTCGGGACCGGCCGCGAAACAAATTGAATTCCGCACTTTAAAATAATCAGTATCCGCTCGGGATCCTTCCAGATCAAGAATAAGACAGCGATCAAAGTCATTGCTTCTTTTGAAAAAATCAACAGATGAAACGATCCCATGAATATCGGGAACGGTACTTCGCATACATTGCTTTGCAGCCTCTCGAACCACACGCTGCCATCGTGCGAGACGCTCGGTTCCACTTTTAATCTCCGGAACGGAGCGTTCATAATCTATAACAAAAAAATTGTCTATTCCCAACTCAGTGCACTTTTGAAGTGCCAATTCCGTGTTCCCCGATTTCAGCAGGGGGATACCCGCTGTTACAATCACAGGCGTCTTGTTTAGTTTGTCTTTTGAATAAACCGAGCCCCATGAACAATCTTTTTCAATTGTCGAAATTTTCACGTTATACGAGTAATGCTCGCTGTTGAAGACAACAACATCGCCAACTCTGTAACGATGAACCCTGGCAAGATGGTGGTGATCCTCTGCACTGACACGGACCATATCACCTATTTCAAAATCTTTATCTATGAAAAAATAAGGCATTAAAAAACTGTCCCGAGATTCTCATGCCTGAAAATTTTTTTATCAAAATTGATCTTCGGATCGTAATCGGTAAACTCAAGTATTGAAAGTGTTCCCGAAGAGATATGCAGCATGTCGTATCTGACAGGAAACGTATTGTTGTTATACACCGCTATCTTTGCTATGGACATTGTTTTCACTGTCACCTTATCGTTATCCTGATAATCGATACGCAACGGCACCCAGGCGGCCTTGTCCACGTATAACACGATAGTACCGTAACCCCTTCCCTTGAACAGCGGTGTCAGTGTTAAAATGATTACATTTTTTTCTTTGTAAACGGTTTCTTTCTCTATTTTCGCGGTATAATTGCTCTGTAAATCGGCATTGGAGAGATCAAAAAAATTATAATTGCTGTTAAGAATGGTATCGTAACGGTCAACGTCAACCTTGTGAAATAACTTTAACGATAGAAGACTGTACACCCAAATATCCTCACCGTTCAGGTTGTATAGAACCTGCATTTGCGCTCCGCGAGACTGATTACTGAATTGAAACACGTAATCCTCTTTTGAGACAAGCGCCTTTATCTTTATAGCGGTTGATTTTCCGGTCGGAAGAATATGCATGAGAGACCCCTTCAGTTCTCCATCAGGATACTGAAGAACCGTATCGACACGGGCTAGTATTTCCTGAGCACTGAGTTCGATTTGACGCGAATCCTGAGCATAGGAATCATTAACAACGAACAAGGGGAAGACTAACACAAACACAAGGAAAACGGACAGAGTACTGATTCTATTCATATAACAGTTCACCAAAGTCTGAAGCTTGCTACAAAAGCCTGGAACCGCAAAATAATGTTTCGGTTTTGTTTTCATAACAGAAATCGCTATTATTTACTTTTTCAAATCGACGTCAAATTTATTACAACGAAAACCGTGACGCAGCAGCGCCGAACGGAAATTTCCGTAATTTGATAAACTTACGGTTGAAAAAGACATTTATATACCGGAACAATACCGGAAAAGACTAATGAAATCCATATAAATAGTGCGGAAAATACCCATTATTGCAAGCACAAAACTCAACAACCGGCAGCTCCCAATACCCAGGAAACCGGTGATTTTGGGCACAAGCGGGGGGGGATTTTCACACTGCAAAAAATGAAAGAAAAAAGAACAACGAAAGAAAAAAGAACAATATCCCAAAAAATGCCATAGTACATGATGATATTACGGAAACGGCAAGAGATGTTCCGAAATCGATATTATGCAAGCTTCGCGACATATGAATCTGAATTATATAGGATATCAAGGTCAACAGCGCCCATCCCGTAAAGACAAGTCCAGCAGCGCCCACCGGAGCAAGTGAAGCTATGATCGACAGGGGCAGCAAAAGCATTTTGACCAGTAATGAGTAATTAACCAGAGCGACACGATCAGAGAACAGATGCTCATGTTTGGCATAATCCAGTACAAGTGAAGAAACGGCTGATTTGAGTAATATTGAAATTATCCGGATAACGATGAGGAATACACTCCCATACAGAAGCGTCGCCATGAAAGCGCCCCCGCGTTTTGTCATAACGAGAGCAAATGAAACCAGTTCTGTTATACTCGCTAGAATCAAAACCAAAAACGATGCAAAAAAGACCGAACGGGATCGCTGCAGTCTCGAGGCAAATCTCTCATGGTCAAAAAGTGAAAAATAGAGGGGATCAATCCATTCAAATGTCAGGGAGGGGCGCATCATTGCACAAACCTGTACTCTAAGCGAATATGCGGATGTAAGGCCGATGAGAATTGTTTTTCAATCGATTTTGCTCCGCCCAGAGAGGAACTCATAGACCCGATAAGACGATCGAAGGGGGATTGCATTTTCTCAAAAACCGGTGCATCTTCTGCAAGTCCGGCAAGATCCTTAGCCTTTTTCAGCGCATTCTCATAAGATCCTATTTCATCTATTAGTCGAAGCTGTAAAGCCTGTTCCCCGGTCATGATTCTCCCGTCAGCATAGTCTTCAAAATCCGCTATCGGTATGTTTCTGCCCAGAGAAATATCTTTAAGAAATTGCCCGTAAGCCGAATCAATAAGCTGCTGCAACAATAAAGCTTCCTCCTCGGTCAGAGGGCGAGACGATGACAGGATATCCTTATGAACACCGCTTTTAATCACATTCATCTTAACACCCGCCTTTTCCATCAAGCCACTGAGATCGGGAGCGGACATGATCACACCGATTGAACCGGTCATTGTACCCTGGTTTGCAAATATATAATTGCATGCTGATGCGATGTAGTATCCCCCCGATGCAGCGACATCACCCATTGACGCAACGACGGGTATATTCTTACTGCGAAGTTGCATGATTTTTCTGTATATTTCCTGCGTTGCCGCAACCGTTCCGCCGGGGGAATTTATTCGTATAACGACAGCGCGTACGTTCTTGTCATGAAGAAAACCGTCCAGAGTCTCGACTACCCGGTCAGACCCACCCTCGGAACCGAAAAGACTTTCATCTCCGCTTACGGCGATCGTTCCATAAATGCGCAAGAAACCTACACAAGGTGACGCATTCGGTGCAACAAGCAATGTCGCGGTAGACTGCTTTCTGTTGACACCGGCACTTACCGAATAGATTGCGAGAACAAGAGATATCACTAGAAATACAAGTATCGTAAGCAAAATTCTTCTGTTTTGTTCCATATTAGTAACCCCGGTACGTTTTGAATTATGCTTGCTTATATGGCAATAATTAATCGATGAAACAGTATATTTTTCATTATGAATGGTTCATGTAACCAAAGCGGGTGCATAGACATGAATGGCGAAACGAAAGCTGAAGCGAAACTGTCCTATTATATTAATAACGAAAAACACTCAAAGTGTTTTATCAATTATTCGCCGCAAGCAATACTGAAAGTGCTTTGTGCACTCGGATCACCGCAGCGCAAGTACCCCGTATTTCATATTGCCGGAACAAACGGGAAAGGATCTACTGCGGCATATATCCATGCGCTTCTTTCGAATAGCGGCATCAAGACCGGTCTTTTTACCTCACCGCACCTCATACATGCCCATGAACGTATTACGATCGATACAGCAATAGACGATGACGCATTCTCGGAACTCATTGACTCAGTTGACGCGACTGCAACAAAATGCGGCGTTGCGTTGACATGGTTTGATATGATCACCGCTGTAGCCTTTCTGTATTTTCAAGAGAATCGGCTTGCTGCGGCTGTCATTGAATGCGGCCTGGGAGGAAGACTGGATTCGACAAACTGTGTTGATCCTGAAGTTTCGGTGATTACAGAGCTCTCGCTGGATCATTGTCACATTCTGGGCGACACTATTGAAAAGATAGCTTCTGAAAAAGCCGGAATCATCAAAAACGACCGTCCGCTTGTCGCGGCAACGACAAACGAAATCGCCCGGACAATACTGTGTGAACATGCAAAAAACAAAAATGCCCCTACATATTTGATCGGCAGAGATTATTCGTATGCGTCTTACAAGAATGCGGGTCTCGTCAGCGAGCTTGCCCAAGCGGGAGAATTTCAACAGAACAATTTTGCGACCGCGCTCATCGCAGTCCTGAAATCCGGTTTCAAGCCTGATAATTCAGCAATCAGTCAAAGCTCCAGGCTTCTCATAAAAGGGCGTTGCGAAATTATTCACAAATCACCGCTGGTAATCTATGATCCGGCACATAATCCCGCGGCACTTCAGGCGCTTATTGATCACTTTAAGTCAACTTACCGGTCTGAAATCAGCGTTTTTATCAGCATCATGAACGACAAGGATCATGATACAATGCTGTCCATTTTGAAGCAAAACGGATGTCAAATTCATTACATCGTACAAAGCGACCCGCGTCAATACAAACCGCAAGCCGCAGCTTTTCCCCTCATTGATGAACATGATCACAAAAAAATAGTTGCTTGTCTTCAGTCGCAAGGCCTTAATCTGTTTACCGGCACCTTCAGAATGTATAGCATGGTTAAATCTTTGCCGATAGAGTAAGTGAGTGCCAAGTATCAACTGTTAAAAGCTAACAAAAAGTTTCTATTTCAGGGAATATACGATGAAACGACCGGAAGAGATTCTGCTGGAACTTCGCGACGCAATTGAGCGAATCGCTTCCGGAGAACAAGCGCCCGATAAAGGGGAAATTGACTCGCTGGTCAAACAATACGATATGATCAGCGCTGAGTTCACTGAGAACAGACAGGACTCCAATTATCTGAAGGAGCTGCTGTACCGTTACAACTGTGAAAACTTCTCTTTCTATTCATCGCTCTATCTGCACAGAGAGGGTGTTTTGCGACGACTCGCCTCATTCGGCAACAGGGAACTGACCAAAGCCATTGCACCTATACTGAAAAAACAACTTGAAGCCGATAAAATGCATCTTTTCCCCCTGACCATAAACCAGAATACCTTTACGCTGCATGTCCTCACAACAGCAATAACACCGTCAGTGGCAGTTCTTTTTTGTGCGATTTCATCATCTTCTTTTTTTTCCCTTGGAACCCACGAAAAATATTGTGACAATTTTGTCTCCCTTCTTACGGCGCAGCTGTTTACTCCCTGTGATGAAGAGTACCTTATACGCCAGATAATTGAAGCCGGAGAATCAGGCAAATACCGCAGCTGTCTGCTCAGCAACTGTCAAAGCATCACCGAGATTTTCAGCCATTACGGAAGTGCCAAACTGTTTGAAATAGGATCGCATATTCGGGATCACCTGAAACAACAATACCAGGGGGCTGCCGTTTTCGAATTCTCAATAGGCATATTCCTGCTATTCTTTCGTGAAGTTCCTCCGAAACAACGCACGCTACTCTCCTATAACAATGTTCCGATACCGGCACGCTACAAGGAAGGCTCTTTGCGTGATTTTGAAACCGATGATGATTATTATGAATTTCTCACCATGCAGTAAAAAGCAAAATCGAAAAAACTGCCAAAAGTATTTTACAAAACCAAACTCGGCGCAACTAATGACTTCTCATTCGAGTGAAGAGCTCTTCAGACACGGCAGAATCGTCTTTCTCGTAAACGGAGATTCATAATGAAGGCACTTGTAATCTGTAACGGAAAACTTAAAAAACCCAACACATTGAAAAAACAGCTCGAATCGTATCAGGAAATCATCGCGGTAGACGGGGGGATACGCCATGCGAGAGCCCTTGCTCTTGTTCCTGATGTCGTAATCGGAGATTTTGATTCTGTATCGGACGAAGATCTGGTCTTTATTAAGACTGAGAAAATCAAAATGATCAAATATCCCTCCGTCAAAGACGCAAGCGATACCGAACTCGCTCTTGATTACTGTCTGGAAAAAGGATATGACGAGGTGACGATCATCGCCTTCAGCGGAAGCCGGCTCGACCACACTATGGCAAATCTCACCATGTTTTCAATAAAATCATCGAAACTTCGCATTGTACTTCTCGACCACATGAATAAGGCATTCTTTATACATGGGGATTATGCCAACCATGCACCGGAACACAGCTATATATCGATTATTCCCATGACCCCGACCATCGTTATCCGTAGCACAAGCGGATTGCATTATCCTGTTACAGATAAAGAAATACCATTCGGTTCAACACTTTGCATCAGCAATTACCCCCTACAAGGTGATTTCGGTATTAGTCTCTCATCGGGTACGGCAATGCTTATACTGGCGCAGGAGAAAAACAATGCTCACGATTAATACAATCAGACCAACCCGAATAGAAATCAATCTGGCCGCCATAAAGTACAACATTCAACTGATAAAGGAAATCATCACACCGGGCTGCGCGATTCTGTTGCCGGTCAAGGCCGATGCTTACGGCCATGGCGCGGTCGCTGTGGCCAGATACTCGCAACAGGAAGGGATAGCCGATATGTTCGGAGTCGCTTCGGTTGAAGAAGGAATAGAGCTAAGGGAAAACGGTATAACGAGCCCCATTCTCGTGCTTGGGGCTATTTTGCCGGATCAGACAAGCGCAGAGGCAGTGCTGCGCTACAACCTGATACAGAGCGTATCGGATATGAAGGTGGTGAAAGCTCTTTCCAATGCCGCCTGCAAATTATCCGGCAGACCAAAGGTGCACATTAAAACCGATACGGGCATGCAACGTCTTGGTATCGACCCCGGAGAGGTTCTTGATTTTGCCGAAAAGATCAGTGCCGATCAAAACCTGCAATTGGCGGGATTATTTTCACATATGCCCGTTTCAGACGATAAAGA
This sequence comes from Spirochaetota bacterium, assembly GCA_023396665.1. Classification (GTDB taxonomy): domain Bacteria; phylum Spirochaetota; class UBA4802; order UBA4802; family JAFGJZ01; genus JAEWVL01. The sequence goes on along the minus strand of JAEWVL010000471.1, from coordinate 901 downwards.
AAATGATTTCAACGAAAAACAAATCACTCAGTTTTCGAAAATCGTAAATTCACTCAAGGCAAAAAATCCGGGATTATGCGTACACCTCTCTAACAGCGCTACCATAGTAAACTACCGAAATGCCGACTTCTCAATGGTTCGACCCGGTATTTTCGCTTATGGCTATTCTCCGGTTAAAGAATCTTCTCTGAAACCTGTTCCCGCTATGAAAATGCTGAGTTCAGTCATAGCGACAAAACGCGTTGCCGCCGGTACGGCGATATCTTACGGTCACAGCTATGTTACCAGACAGGACTGCTTCATTTCGACGATACCCGTCGGATACGGTGACGGGTATCCGCGTTGTCTGTCGAATAAGGCACAGGTAATGATAGCAGGCAAAACATATCCGGTTGCAGGTCGCATATGTATGGATCTCATGATGATTGATTGCGGCAATGATGAGTATGCGTGCGGAACCGATGTTGAACTTTTCGGAGACGGATTGATTACTGCAGAAACACTTGCAACTCTCGCAGGTACGATCCCCTATGAAATAACCTGTGCGCCATCAAGACGTGTACCAAGAACTTACTGAATTCGCAAGCGTATGTACGCATTAATACAACTCTGTACAGATGCCCTTCTTCACGCAGTTTGCATATAATGATCAATCTTTCAACCGCCCCGCCGGACTTTATTTTACTATTCAATTTTTTTCGAAACACACACATCAATCTGAATTACAGTATTTTCTCTCAACTGAGATTGTTCGAAAATCGAATCGTGCAAAAATACAACGATTTCAGCTGTTCAATGCAGCCGACAATATAATTAAGAATAAACAAAGCCATTTGTTTTGTTTCAATTTGTTTCATTTTTAATTTTGATTTTTCTTTTTTGATATACCAATACGAAGCTG
>JAEWVL010000459.1 GCA_023396665.1 Spirochaetota bacterium | reverse complement strand
TCAATTACTTCAAGATACTTGTCGTTATTGTTCCATTCGCACTAATGTCCGCCCCGTAATAGTCGGTCATTTCACCGCTGAACTCAATGGTTATTTCATGTTCCGTGAGTTCTGTTACGGTCACGGTCACACCTGATTGATTGTCCGCCGCATCATAATCGTCCCCATAATACAAAAGTGAAAACCTTGACGAAATTTCCTGATCATTATATGATACCGTAAACGTCTTTCCCTCTTCAAGCATATCATATTTTAAACCAGTCCAAAATAACTCATCTGTAGAACTGACATTGTCCGGATTATAATCTATAATATACAGAACCATTTCTCCGTCTGTTCCTTTATACAGGTTATAATTGCCCTCAGTCTCATATTCCCCTTTAAAAACTTCTCCCTCAATTGTTATTTCATAACTTGTTTTCGCCTTACCGTAATCGTCATCACTTCCTTCATCACAGCTGATACATACCGCCGAAAACGTCAGCAAAATGAACAACAAACACGCCTTTTTCATAAACACCTCATTGATTTAATTTTATTTAACCTTTTTTAGGTCTCGCCTGAAATTCTGCCGCTCAAGGGACGAACACGCTACACGGCGTTTACGGGAAAAAGCACCGATTCCGTTTTCTCTGTGTACTATTAAAAAACATTCGCACGGCAGCCTCTTCTCAATTCTTCAATTCCAGGCTGCCGTATGCGCAGATCTTTCACTGTTGCGGCGCGGACAAACCGCGTCGCTTTATTGCGGCGATATTCGGCGAAGTCCTGCACTGCATGTCATAGCACTCACGAAAGTTTTTGTGCTATCACAAAGCACAAGCCAGTTCAGAGTCAGTCTTGGTCACGCGCGGAGGAGATTTGAGTCTTATAGAAATCATTCAAGGCCCCATGCTATCACGATTAAAATCTTCAACATATGATTCAATTATTTGTTCTATTGTTTTATCAGAATAATCTCGTGATGACAATAATGCATCATATGAATAATTTCCTCGTTCGTTATATGGTGTAGAATCTTCAAAAAACAAGCACATATTACCATCATATGACGAATAAGAGATTTTAAATATTCTTTTAACTTTTTTAATATGTAACTCATATGTCCCCTTGCCAATTCGTTTAATATTTAATGGTACTTTTTGAATTATTTTTCCATTAGTGAAATTATAAAACAAAGCAAATCCGGTTATTTCATCTTCATTGAATATAAGTAAATAATCAGTATTTTTACTGTTTACACCGTAGCTTTCTCTTTTCTTATCATTACTGATTACCCAAACACCTGCAATCGAATCTGGCTTATATTTCAGTTCTATAGATTTTACAGCAATTTTTTCATAAATTACTTTTTCAAAATTCATACTATCGCCCTTAATAATTGTTTGAGTGCAAACAGTTAAATAAAATATCGCGATTATATATATTTTTTTTATCATAATCATTCCTTCCTCAATAACGAATACCGTATATTTTACTAAAATCTACTGGGGATCCATTTCTTTCTCTATTTGAATGATCATATGATCTCCATGAATCTGTTTTACCAACTCGTTGAATCACAAAAAAGTGATTTCCCTTCGTCTCTGTACTATACGACCCTTGGCGAGTATTCATCCAAACAATTGCATATTGAGCATTTGAACTGTTAAGACTGCCGAGCAAACTCTTTCCATTTGCACCAACATGGGTGGCGCTATAAAACTCTGTTTTCGTGGCCTTCTTTATCATCTCATCTGTTACTTCCACTTGTGAAGCATCTATTCCCATTTTTTTTGCTATTTGTTGTTTTTGTTTCTCCAGTTCATAGTTTGAAACAAATGTGCTACCGGTTGGGGTCTCGACTCTAGTTAAATCTAAATGATCCTTGCCATCCCATTCTTTTGAGCCTGCACCTTCATACAGGTTGTAGTTGCCATTACTGTAGACATTACCGATGTTTCCTTTTTGAAATTCCTCCTGGAAAAATGTAAAGAAACCGCGATTATCCAGGCCAGTGACCTGTCCGTATATCGAATAGGCCTGCAAGTTACAGGTAGAACCGATTATATTTGAAGCAAAGCTATTGGCATCCTTTGCGTTCATTATTTTGTCTTTCAGAAATTCCACTTTCGCTTCTCGGACATTTATATCATCTACAACCTGCTGACATTGAACCAGTTTCATCGCTATATCATTCTTCTGTTTATCCGTCAGATTCTCGTTCATCAGTTGCTTTTTCAATACTTCAATCTCTCCCTGCATCAGGGTTCTTGATTTCTGTAATTCCTCATCAAGTCCCAGTTCACGGGCACCGGACTGAACGTCTTTGACAAAATCAACCATGCCTTTGTAATAATCAGATTTGGAGTTCTGTCCATTTCTATCGGGATCTGTCAAGTCCTGTATCTTGTCTTTTTGATCGGAATAACCATTCTTATCAAGATCACCCCGATTATACATCGCGGCAAATTGTTTACCCTCGGCATCCGGACGATAAGCATTTACCGAGTGAGCTTCTCCCACCTCCATTGATGAGTCTGCCTGAAATTCGGTATTTTGCGTGTACAACCTGAATCCCTTTTCGAAATTATCCTCCCATCTGAATCCGTCGCCCTGCACAAGCGCTGTCACAAAGTTCACGCTGCGCTGGCCGAGGTCTTTGGCAACTCCGACCACCGCACCCGCTGCGGCTTTCATCGCATCGGCGAGGTAGCCAGCTCCGCGGCGCATGCCCTCGTAGGCTCCAGCAACCAAACCTCCTAACCAGTCAGAGGCCTTTGTAAACGGATCATTCTCAAAGGGTTTGTCGGCTCCGCCATGCTCGCCGCTTAAGTGTTTGGCGGTAACTATGTTCTTTATATTCTTTATTTATCTTTGTATGTCAAGGAGGAT
>JAEWVL010000406.1 GCA_023396665.1 Spirochaetota bacterium | reverse complement strand
CCCCGGATGAATATTGACATCAATTATTGTCGATTTTAGTTGTTTATTGTGCTATTTAAGCAAATACAGAAGCATATCACACTTATTTGCCTACATTGAAAAAAAATGCAAAAAATGAAAAAAAGCTAAATAAATATACAATCAATGCCGAACAATTCGATTTTGTATTTCATCAACCCGATTACACTTGCTGCGGCAGCTGACAAGCTGCTTCAAATCTGTTTATCAATTCATCAACCTTACCGATAGTATAACAGGGAAGCTCGAATAAGGTCATCCGCTATGATTTACTCCGTTTTTCTTTGGAATTATTCGAGGATCGGGTTGCAAAGATTTTTTTAGAGATTTAGAATGCGGGAATAGCTTTCAATTTGTTGCGGGCTGAACGTTCAAAGCAATTACATTAGATGCCGTCAAAACATGATACAGCACATAAAAAAACCCGTATTCGGGCATTTTATTAAAAGAGATCGTGATGCGAAATAAGATATCCATAACAGTGTTCGCTTTTGTTGCAGTCGGGATATCCATGTATTTATTTTTCAGATTACCGACTATAGACGAACAGCTTCTCAAAGCATTCGAAATGAAAACGCAGCATATAGGTAAAATAGAAAGCACTGTTTTGGAAAACACGCAGAGCACTCACGAGATTCTCAGAGAAACGCTGCAATCTATCATAAACGGATCATCTGGTGCGATAGTCGCCGGGCTTAGCGACAAAAATGGCACCGTGTATATTACTGAAAAGCGGGAGAATGCAATCGATTTCACGACCTATCGCTCAATCGCCGAATCATTGAGACAAAGAGGGGATTTCAGGTCATATATTTTCACCGATTCTCCATCAAAACGGTATTATATAACATGGTATGAATACAGCAACGCAAAGATAAACGTCATCTATCCGTTTCGCTATTCAAAACGGATAATTCTGCAGATAATCATCGAGTTAACGGCTCTCGTTTTGTCACTTGTTTCAATTTGCCTTTTTTTTGCCCTTAAAAGGGAGAAGCCGGTAAACCCCGAGGCGGATGCTGAACGCGATTCATATACCGCTTCTGACGAAGGACGTCTCAGTGAAAACGAGATATCCGCATTTTTTCTGGAGGAAGCTCAGATTGAAAATGATATCGGCTGGTCTTTCAACGAATCAGAAGAAAATGACAAGGAGCGCCCCGACAGCAGAAAAGTATATAAAACAGAAAACGAATATGCCGGAAAGGCTGTGATCAGGGAAGAATCCATTTACGAAATATTTCATAAAATCATGCACAAGCACCGTATTGATGTCGTCGCTTTATACCGCCTGGAAAGCAGATCCCATACGCTGCGAAAAACATGCGAACTTTCCGGACGAAGTTTTGTAAAAATTCCAATAGAAAATTCTTATGTTTGCGAAACACAAACCGAATTGATTTCGGCACTTGAAACCGGATCATTAATCGTACTGGAACAAAACAAACGCGTAATGTTCCCGGTATTTTTCGAGGGCCTATTTCTCGGCGCCCTCTCGTTAAAAAACAGCACCCCTATAGACGGGTATACCAGCCGCCTTGTGAAAAATCATTGCCCATCCATAGGCGCCGCACTCATGAGGACAATGCTGTCTTACCGGAATGAAAGTGACAATTCTGCCGAAACCAACATTGCCGGCCCTTAGCCAAATGCTGAAACAGCGCTGAACTCTAAAAACGGGACTCTCTACAAAAAACGCTACCCAATAAGCGGTTTGATCTTTTCAAGGAGATGATCCGGTTGAAAGGGCTTGACAATCCACGCTTTCGCACCGAGCTGTTTCCCCTTCTCTTTCATCGATTCACCGGCTTCAGTAGTCAACATCACTATCGGTGTAAAACGATACTCACGGTATTTTTCATCGGTACGGATAGCTTCGAGAAACTGAATGCCGTTTAGATTCGGCATATTCACATCACAGACAAACATGTCAATTTTCTTGCCGTCAAGTTTATTCAACGCATCCTGTCCATCAACCGCCTCAATAGTTTCGAAACCGTCTGAACTGAGAACCTGACTTACCACCTGACGGATGGCGGCCCCGTCATCAATCACCATTATCGTTTTTTTTGATGCCATAACCCTTTCCTCTTCATTTATACTTTTTGCATTCGTTTTCATTTCAGATTCAGGTGTATCAATTGAACCACCGGTAAGTTGAAAAAGCAATTTCTCAATTTTAGTCGCATTTTCAATATTCTTCACGGCCCCCTCAACGGGAACCTTTGTCATCTCCGTCATCTCCTTTAGCAGATCCCGCAACCCGAGAAAAATCGCAAGCTCGTCCTCGCTCATCTCGACAGTTCTGGTTTCGCCTTCATTCGTCTTATGACTGGTCTCGGTCATATCATAATTCAGTTCTGTGAGATTTTTGATATCCTTGCAGGCAATATCAACAAGAACCATGAAGGTTAAATACTCATCACGCATCGAATCAGGCATCTGTATTTTTTCGATTTGTTTCTGTATCGCGATATACTTCTTGAATTCAAAAGAAAGGATAACTGTAAATACGGTGATAATTTGCAGATTTTCCTCAAAAAGCTGATGCTTTTGATTAACGAGATTCTTGACTGCATCGCATTCGCTTATGAAATCAGAGGTAAAGACCATGACCTGATCATTGAACTCTTCCTGTGAGTTTGAATTTTTTAAAACATTTTCGGCTTGCGCCCTTCCGCTTTTTATATCCGCAATCATTCTCTCGATGATCTCGGCAGACTGGTTATCAGACAGAGCCTTCAGATTTTCACTGAGACGTATACCCCGTTCACGATTCTCATTTGAACCGGAGATAGCCGCATAGGCATCGCTGGCAATTGCATCGGCGAGTTTTTTCAATGTTCGAAGCGATTCGAGTTGATATTTTTTCTTATACTCGAGAAGTGAGTCGAGCAGAATGATATCGTTTTCTTTGGTAATGATTGTTGAAAGGGATTCTGTAGCCCGTTTCAGTGAATCCGCCAGCAAATCAATAATAGACTCCATTTCATCAATTACGGCACTCGCAATAATCTTGTTCTCCCGGAAAAAAGACAGTGTCGTCTTTTGCCTGTCTATATTCGATATAAGCAATTGAATCGTTGAATTGATGGTATTGTCTTTTTCACGCCACTCCATATTTGCCTGTGCAACACGCTTGATCTCGTTAAAAATATCTGTCGCAATGGCGGCCGCTTTCATTATATCCTGATTAATTCTGTCGGCGAATTGTTTTCTCTTTTTTGAATGATCGTTAACATGGTCCGCCGTTTCGCTGAACAAGCGGGTAAAGGACTCGAGTTCCTTCAGTACTTTTGAATCCATAGCTGTCACTCCACCTTAGTGTGTTATTTGACCGAACCTGACAATCTCATTTGCCACCATATCAAGCGGCAGCACCTTCTCCACTCCCCCTCGGAGAAACGCCTCTCTCGGCATTCCATAAACGACCGAGGTCTCCTGATCCTGCCCGACTGTGGGAGAGCCGGCATTTCGCATCTCAAGCAATCCGGATGCTCCGTCGTCCCCCATCCCCGTGAGAATAACGCCGAGTATATTCGAGCTGCCGTTTTTCGCTGCGGATCTGAACAGAACATCAACCGACGGTTTGTGTCGACTTACGAGTGGACCATCTATCACTTCAACGATATAACCGATCCCCTTGCGAACCAGCGTCATGTGTCTACCACCCATAGCGATAATCGCCCGACCAGGTTTTACTTCATCGCCCGACTGTGCTTCTTTAACCTCAATGCTGCATAACGAATTAAGCCGTTCGGCGAAAGCCGCAGTAAATTTTTCCGGCATATGCTGCACTATGGCTATTCCCGGCGCATTCGGGGGCAACATGCGAAGAACTGTCTCAATAGCCTGCGTCCCTCCGGCACTTGCGCCGAGTACGATAATTCTTTCAAGATTGTCTCCGTGTATCCTGCTTGTGGGAGCCGATAAAATGACATCGGCATTATTCTTTCGTTCAACGGCCGGTATGGGAGCCGGTACTTTCGTGGTTTTCAGTAGTTTCACATTGACATTTGCCGCTGAACGGATTTCGTCTATAAGCAGCTGTTCGGACTCTAGTAAAAAATCTTTCATTCCGATTTGCGGTTTCGATATTACGGAGACCGCACCGGACGACAAGGCCTCCATCGTAACCTTTGCATTGTTTTCGGTGACGCCCGAACAGATGATGACCGGCGTCGGACGTTCTGCCATAATCTCACGCAGAAATACCAGTCCGTTTTTTTCCGGCATCTCGATGTCCAGAATGATAACGTCCGGCCATTCCCTGTCCATATAGCGACGAGCGAAGATCGGATTCGCCGCGGCGGCAATAACCCGCATTCCCCCTTTCTGGGAAACGATATCACTTATGACCTGACGAACAAGTGCCGAATCATCAACTATGAGTACTTTTATCTCCATTCCCCAGACCGATCCTTTCAGAAATCAGAGAGCTCATCAAGCGAGAGCACTTTCATTATTTCCAGCAATATGATGAACTCATTTTTTAGCTTACCGACTCCTGAAATATAGTCGGTTCTGATTTTCGTACCGAAATCAGGTGTTTCGTCAATATTCTCGTGAGAAATCGACACAACCTCTTTTACCGCATCGATGAGGATACCGACTGTAAAATCCTGCCCGCCATCGTTGATCTCGATAATGATGATGTCAGAAAATTTATTATCAGAAAGATTTTTTGTGAAAAAAAGCTGTACTACATCAAGAACCGGAATAATGTTTCCACGCAAATTCACCACTCCGGCAATATATTCCGGTACCAGCGGAACTTTCGTAACAGGAATATATTCAATCACTTCTTTTATATAACTGATATTTATACCATATACTTCATGTCCCAAATAGAATGTAAGATATTGTATTCCATTTTCATCGGTAACGCCGTTGTTATCTTCAGCAAGAACGGCTCCCCTCTCCAGCTTACTCATAGAAACCTCTTTTCACCATTATGCGATCTACACAAAGCAAGCATGCAAAAGCCATGCACACTATTGCATGCTGCCGTTTACGCACTCTTCTCTCTTTGACTCGCGTTTTCACGAACCCTGGTAATCAAACGTGCCACATCGATAATCATGGCGACATCTCCGTTTCCGACAATTGTTGCACCACTGATCCAAAGCAGTTTCGAAAAAAGCTTGCCCAGCGGCTTGATCACGGTTTGAAACTTGCCGACCAGTTCATCAACGATGAGACCGGCGCGTCTATGCGCATACTCGACGATAACCATGTTCTCCTTGCCGGAACGTTGCGTTTTATTGCTCCCGGAATCTGTAAGGCCGAAAAAATCGGAAACCCGCAGATAGGGCAAGGCCTCGCCACGCAAAGAGAAAAAATCCCCCCCCTCATTACGAAGCATTGTTTCGTCGATATCGGTGCATTCGACCACCATATCGAGAGGAAAAACATAGGAAAGCCCGCCGACTTTAACGAGAAACCCATCGATAATCGCCAGGGTCAAGGGGAGATGAACGCGCATCGTTGTTCCGGCATTTTCATGCGATTCTATATCAAGCGTGCCCCGAAGCGACTCCACATTTTTCCGCACGACATCCATTCCGACACCGCGGCCGGAAATATTTGTAACGCGTTCGGCCGTTGAAAAACCCGGCTGGGTTATCATCGCAAAAAGATCATTATCACTTATTTGCGCACCCGGAGCAAGCAGGCCTTTTTCCAGAGCCTTCGCATATATCTTCTGACGCGAAAGTCCTTTCCCATCGTCCTTCACCTCTATAACGATGCTGCCGCTCTCATGATACGCGTTAAGTGTGAGCGTTCCCTTGGGATCTTTACCCTGAAGAATACGCTCATCAGGCGATTCAATGCCATGATCGATGACATTTCGCACAAGATGCATCAGCGGATCATGAATCTTCTCGACAATGGTCTTGTCCAGTTCTGTATCGCCGCCAATAACTTCAAGCTCAACCTGCTTGCCCAACTCTTTGCACAGATCATGTACAGTTCTGCGAAAAGTCCTGAAAGTGTCGCCGATGGGAACCATTCGAATGTTCATCGTCGAATCGCGTATTTCGTCGACAAGACGAACCATGGTATTGACAGCCTCACCAAGAGCCTGATCGCTGTTATTCTGTGACAACTCTCTCACATTCGCACTGTTGATGACCAGTTCACCAACCAGGGATATAAGCGAATCGATTTTGTAAGCGTCAATTCGAATCGATGAACGCCCTTTATCATCTGTACCGCGAATCTCACGCTGCTTTTCAAGCGCGGCCTCCACTACCGGTTTGGCAAGCATCTTCTCGTCTACAAGCACCTGACCGAGCGGATGATCTGCTTGCTCAAGCCCCGGTTCATGCTGAATACTGAGAGCCCGATCAAGTTCGAACTTTGTCAAAGTTCCGGAAGAAACGAGCAGGTCACCGAGCCTGTCGGGTGCCTCGGGAAGATTGTGGATCATTTCGACATACTGCGCTATTGTTGACTTCGGCGGAATTATATTGATCGAACAATCGTCGGCGACAAATTCAAAAACGCCAAGTATATCCGCACGTGTAAGTCCGCTCGTGGCATCGAAATCTATTTCAAAACCAAGATAACAGGACTCGGGATCATATTCTGAAAGAGGCGGTACATTCGAGGTGACTGTCGTAACACTTTTGATTTCACCCTTGCTTTTCAGATATGATACAAATGAATATGGATCAAGCCCGTTTTTAAAGACCTGCGGGGTAAAGCGCAGGGATATATGCCAGTACTTATTTCCGACACGATCACTGTCTTCTTCGGCAGACTCCTGTTCAGGTTCATCTTTTTTTTCAGGTGAATCGATTGCCGCTTCCTGTGACACAGCCTTGGGGGCAGGCGTATCCGATGATGCCCCCGTCAGAGAACTTATTTCAGCAATAATCAGCGCACTACGAGCGCCAAGTTCATCCGTTAACGGCCCTCCCTCCAGGCTGTGCGCCAGCAAATCCTTCAGGTAGTCATGTGCCTTCAGAGAAACCTGTATAAGGTTATTCGACACAATCAGCTCTTTTTTTCTGACAAGATCGAGCATATTTTCAAAAACATGCGCAAATCCGGATATATCATTATATCCGAACATACCCGCCGATCCTTTTATTGTGTGCACCTCACGGAACAAAGCGTTCACAAACTCGGGATCATGACTGTTTTCTTCGAGTATGAGAAGATTTTCCTCAAGACGCTGAAGATTCTCTGCCGATTCTTCAAAAAATA